>JADGPB010000331.1 GCA_017882655.1 Propionibacteriales bacterium | reverse complement strand
TGCCAGCTGACGCCGAACCTGTCGGCGCACCAGCCGCACACCTCCGCCTCGGGTACGACGCTGAGCTGCGACCAGTACGTGTCGAGCTCGGCCTGGTCGGCGCACTCGACCATCAGGGAGACGCCGAAGTTGAAGCTGAAGCCGTGGGTGACGCCCGAGTCCATCGCGGCGAACCACTGGCCGAGCAGCTCGAAGTCGCCGAACATCACACCTCCCGCCGCTGCCGAATCGGCGTCCTCGGGGTAGTGCATGACGGTGCCGACGTGACCGCCGAACACTGACGTGTAGTACTCGATCGCCTCGCTGGCCCGGTTCTGGACCGCCTCGGTGAACATCAGGCTGGGCACGATGAACGGCGACTCGCCGCCAGGGTTGGTGAGCATGAGCTGCCAGGTGATCCCGTACTTGTCCTTGACCCACCCGTAGTGGCTGCTGAAGTCGTACTCCTCCAGCGGCATCAGCGCCTCCCCGCCCTCGGACAGCCGCTCCCAGAGCGCGTCGAGGTGCGCGCGGGCGTCCGGGTCGACGGACGGGTCGAAGTTCACGAAGAACGAGATCGACGGGTTCACGGTCACGTCGGGACCGGCGTTGATCGCGATGAACCGGTAGCCGCGGATCTCGAACTCCAAGTACAGGACGTCTCCCGCGAACTCCTGCTGGAAGTCAGGCAGACCCTCGGTCGGGTAGTGGATGGTCTCCCTGATCCGGGCGTCCGGGAACACGTCGGTGTAGAACGCCGCCGCCTCCGCGGCCTTGTGGTCGAACCACAGGTTCGGCACGATCCGCTGCATGACCGGTCTCCTCTCTGAGCTGTCACTGTGGAGCGAGCCTAGGTGCGGGGTCTGACAGAAAGAAGGGGGTCGGGCGGAGCGACCTGCCAGAGAGCCCACGCCCGGCCGCCCCCCGTGCCCGACCGGGTCAGCCGCCTCGCCGAGCCGTGTAGAGGAGGTACTCCCAGCGCATCTCTCCATCCCTGAGTGTCTCGTCGGCGAGGCTGACCAGCGCCTCGTCGAGGGCCGCGCGGCGCTCGCGATCCTCGCCCAGGTTGCGATAGGCGCCGATGGTCGGCCCGTACCTGTCACGGAAGAAGTCGCGGAACTCCTCGCCCGTCGCGAAGCGTGTGACCCGCAGGTCGCGCACCTCGTGCCGCTCGTCGGTGACCCGGTCCCCGAAGAGCTCGTCGAGGTGGTCCGGGACGCCCCAGAGGGGCGGCGGCTGGGCGCCGGGCGGGGGGGCGGGGACGTACGGACGCATCGCTGTGAACAACCGCCCGATGAAGCCGGCGGGGGTCCAGCTGATGAGGCCGATCGTGCCGCCGGGTCGGACGACGCGCAGGACTTCGTCGGCGGTACGGGAGTGGTTGGGCGCGAACATGGCGCCGACACACGAGAGGACGACGTCGTACGTGCCGTCCTCGTACGGCAGGTCCTCGACGTCCCCTGCCTCCCAGGAGACGTGTACGCCCTCGGCCTCAGCCAGTCGCTTTCCTTCGTCGAGCAGCTCTGGAGTCAGGTCGCTGGCGACGACCGCAGCTCCTGTACGGGCGGCCGGGATCGCGGCGTTCCCCGTACCCGCGGCGACGTCCAGCACCCTCTGCCCTCGGCCGACGCGACACGCGTCAACGACCTGCTGCCCGAGGCTGGGGATGACCTCCCGGGCGACAGCGCCGTAATCCCCCGACGCCCACATCCGCCGATGGCGGTCCTTCAGCTCACGATCGACACGTGCGTCAATGACCTGAGTCATGGTGCTTCCCTTCTGCTTGGATCCGATGACCATCAGGGTCCGGCCACCTCCCGTACCTCATCCAGTGCCGCTTCTGTACTGATTGCGGTTCAGTTTCTGTACTGGCGCGATCGAAGCCGGGTAGGTCTACTGGAGGCGACGAACGGAGGAGCAATGAGTTCTTACGGACAGTTCTGCCCGGTGGCGAAAGCGATGGAGGTGCTCGACGAGCGGTGGACGCTGCTCGTACTCCGGGAGCTGCTGCTCGGCAGCACACACTTCAACGAGCTGCGGCGAGGGGTGCCAAAGATGTCGCCGGCGCTGTTGTCGAAGAGGCTGAAGAGCTTGGAGCGGTACGGGCTCCTCACGCGCGAAGGAACGCAGGGCCAGACCATGTACCAGCTCACCGATGCCGGCCGGGAGCTCGCCCCGGTGATCGACGGGCTGGGCGCGTGGGGGCTGCGGTGGATCGGAGACCTCGGCGAGACGGACCTCGACCCGCACCTGCTGATGTGGGACATCCGCCGCACGGTCCCGATCGACCGTTGGCCGCGGCGTCGTACGGTCGTCTCTTTCGAGCTCCAGGGCTTCCGCAGCGTCGGCTCGCATTGGTGGCTGGTCGTCGCCGACGGGGAAGCGGACCTGTGCGACGTCGATCCGGGCTACGAGGTGACCGCCGTCGTGACCGGCAGCCTTCGCGCCCTGACGCGGCTCTGGCGGGGTGACGTTTCGTGGCCGCAGGCTGTACGAGGCGGCGACGTCGCCATCTCGGCCAACAGCTTCGTCACCCGTCAGATCCCGGTGTGGCTGGGCCAGTCCCGCCTAGCATCCACGCCACGAGTACAGGTCGGGTGACGCGTGCCAGGTCGGGTGGCGAGGATCCGATCGTCATTTCGGTACCGCAACCAGCCCCAAACCCCGGATTCCTGGGTTTGAGCGCGTTGACGGTACCGATTAACCGTCGCGATGTGGGTGAGCGGCGGCAGAATGAGGCCGAAGGCCCCGAGCAGCTCGGGCTATCCCGAACCACCCAAGTGCTTCAGGGCTTCGCGACGGGACAGTCCGGACAACCGGGACCCGAACAGGTCGACCTCGGACCGTACCCACTCAGGATCCGTCCGTGCGTACTGCCGCAGGGCCCACCCGATGGCCTTACGCAACCAGAACGAGGTGTCGTCGATGTTCGCCTCGATGACGTACGAGAGCAGGTCGAGGTCGGTGTCGGTGCCGTGCTTGAGCTGGCAGAGGACCGCTGCGCGGCGCAGCCACAGATCGTCGCCGACGGCCCACTCGCGCATCGTCGGGGTGGTCTTCCGCCTGTACGAGCCGAGCACGGGCCCGACGAGATCGCCCGCCACGACGTCGCCGGTGTCCCACCAGGCGCCGGTGACGATGAGGTGCCGGTACAGGTCCAGCGTGTCAGCGTCCTGCCACTTCTTCGCGGTCCGGTGCTGCGCGAACGCGATCGCCGCGTACCGCTCCTCCCGATGCGTCGCGCCGTCCCACAGAGCGCGTACGGTCTCGTCCCACTCCGTTCGGTTCGCGGGCTTGAACTCGGCGAGGAACGGTTTGAGCAGCACCCTGAGCTCCGGCGACGCCACCCCGAAGTACGGCATCTCCGACTTCATGTACGCCTGCTGCGCCCGGGCCTTGTCCGGATCGCCGGCAGCACTGAGCGCGATGCGAAGACGCTCACGCAGACCGTTCTGGCGTTCCATAGCCCTCACCGTAGCGACGAGGCGTGTCCACCGACGGGCGACGGGGTTGGTCAGGCGGCGATGCTGGTCTCGGCCAGGGCCTTCGCGGTCTTCTTCTTGACGTCGCCGAGGCCCGCCGCATTGGCGTCGTCGCGGGTCGGGTCGAACAGCGGCAGTACACCGAGGCACTTCCACCCGCCGTCGCTGCCGCCGCAGGCCACGCCGAGCAATCGGTAGCCGCGGGCGGCGGAGTCGTTGACGGCCGTGCCGACAGCCCCCGTGATCATGTCGCTGTCGTCTGCGAGAGCGACCATGATCCAAGGGGCGCCCTTGCTGAACTTGAAGGTCGTCCCATCAGGTGGAGGCTGCCAGCA
>JADGPB010000330.1 GCA_017882655.1 Propionibacteriales bacterium | reverse complement strand
GGCATGATGCAGACGATCGACCACACGACGACCGCCCTCAAGACGCGTCAGCTGCTCGGCTGGGAGCCCACGCATCCTGGCCTTCTCGAGGACATCGCCGCAGGTCACTACGACAGCTGAGCGCGAGTCACCGACATTCAGTGGCAACTACGCGGTCGCCGTGCACTATCGGCACCGGCGACCGCGTATCTGCCACTCTGCGTAGGTCGACCCTCAGGCCATGATCAGCGTGGAGCCCGGGTCGCGGAGGATCTCGGCGATGTCGGACAGGAACGCGGAACCCTCGGCGCCGTCGACCATGCGGTGGTCGAAGGACATGGCGAGAGTCGTCACCCAGCGGGGTTCGACGCGGTCCTCCACCACCCAGGGGCGCTTCCTGATCTGACCGAGCGCAAGGATGCCGGCCTGTCCTGGGCTGAGGATCGGTGTGCCCGCGTCGATGCCGAAGACGCCGATGTTCGTGATCGTGAACGTACCGCCCGCAAGCTGCGCCGGCTGCGTCTTGCCCGCCCTGGCCGTCTGGGCCAGCTCGTTGATCGCGACGGCCAGGTCGTACGTGCTCATCGCGTCGGCGTCGTGGATGACCGGTACGACGAGGCCGCGCGGGGTGTCGGCCGCGAAGCCGATGTTGATGTACGACTTCCGCACGATCTGGGAGTTCTTCTCGTCCCAGCTCGAGTTGAGCTCGGGATTGCGCCGCAGCGCCACGCACACAGCGCGTGCGACGAGGACCGTCGGCGTGATCCGTACATCCCGGAACATCCGCATCGTCTTCATCCGCTCGAGGAGCTCCATCGTGCGGCTCACGTCGACGTCGGTCCACTCGGTGACGTGCGGCGCGGTGAACGCGCTCTGGACCATCGCCCTGGCGGTCGCGCGCCGGATGCCGGTGACGTCGATGCGGGTCTCGCCGCGCTCCGCAAGGAAGCCTGTCCAGCCGCCGTGCTGAGTCGCGGCCGCGGTGACATCGTCCTGCGAGACCGTACCGTCGGGTCCGGTCGGCGTGACGGCCGCCAGATCGACGCCCAGGTCCCGCGCCAGCTTCCGTACGCTCGGCTTGGCCAGCGTCCTCACGTCCACCTCGGGCGGCGGCGGCGTCGTCAGCGTGTTCTCGGCCGTCTTGCGCGGCAGGCGCGTCTGCTTGAGCTCGCGCGGCCCCGTACCGACCAGCGTCGCCTGTGATGCGGGCGCCGCGGGCACCTCGGCCTCAGGCTCAGCACCACCCCCGGCCTCGTTCGCGACGGCAACCTCGGGCCCGACCCCGTCCTCGACGGCGATCAAGGCCGTACCGACCTCGACGGTCTGACCGACCGGGACGAGAAGACCCGACACGACCCCCGCGTACGGGCTGGGCAGCTCGACGACCGACTTCGCGGTCTCGATCTCGACGACCGGGTCGTTGACGGCGATCCGATCACCCTCGGCGACGAGCCAGTTCAGGACGGTCGCCTCGGTGAGCCCCTCCCCGACATCGGGCAGACGGTAGTGCTGAAGAGCCATGACAACCTCTCAGTACGCGAGCGCGCGGTCGACGGTCTGGAGCACCCTATCGACGCTCGGGACGTAGTCGGTCTCGACCCGCGACGGCGGGTAGGGCATGTCGAGGCCGGTGACACGCAGCACCGGCGACTCGAGAGCGTAGAAGCAGTGCTCCTGGATGCGGGCAGCGAGCTCGGCGCCGACGCCGGACGTACGGGGCGCCTCGTGCGCGACGATGACCCGGCCGGTCTTCCGGGCCGACGTCTCGACGGTCGCCCAGTCGATCGGAGCGATCGAACGCAGGTCGACGACTTCCGCCGAATGCCCCTCGTCGGCGAGCACCTTCGCCGCGCTGAGAAGGGTGGACACCATCGGCCCGTACCCGATCAGCGTGATCTCGCTGCCCAGCCGTACGACCCGTGCTCGATCCAGCTCACCCGAGGGCGGCGCGTCAAGATCCACCTCGCCCTTGAGCGAGTGGTACAGCCGCTTCGGCTCCAGCACGATCACCGGATCCGGGCTGTCGATCGCCTGCTGGATGAGCTCGTACGCATCGGCCGGGGTGCTCGGCGAGACGATCCGCAGGCCGGGGGTCGGCGTGAAGTACGCCTCCGGCGACTCGCCGTGGTGCTCGATCGAGCCCACGTTGCCGCCGTACGGCAGCCGGATCACGATCGGCGCCGTCACCTGCCCCTGGCTGCGGAACCGCAGCCGGGACGCCTGGTTGATGATCTGGTCGAACGCGGGGAACACGAAGCCGTCGAACTGGATCTCGCAGACCGGTACGTAGCCGCGCTGGGCCATGCCGAGCGCCGTACCGACGATGCCCGCCTCGGCGAGCGGCGAGTCCATGACGCGCTTGTGCCCGAAGCGCTCCTGCAGGCCGTCTGTGATGCGGAAGACGCCGCCGAGCTTGCCGATGTCCTGGCCGATCGTGACGACGTGGTCGTTGCGGTCCATCGCGCGACTGAGGCCGGCGGTGATGGCCTTCGCCATCGAGAGCTGAACCATCAGCGGCCTTCCAGAGTGGCGAGGTAGCGCTCGACCTGCTCGCGCTCCTCGACGAGCGCCGCCGAGGGCTCAGCAAGTACGTAGTCGTACAGCTCGGTGATCCCGTCGGGGGTGAGCGCGAGGACCCTGGCCCTCACGTCGGTGGCCAGCTCGTCGCCCTCAGTGGCGAGTTCGGAGAAGTACTCCTCCGGTGTGCCCTGGTCGCGCAGCCAGCGCTCGATGCGTACGAGCGGGTCGCGGCCGGCCCACAGCTCCTCCTCTTCGCGGGAGCGGTAGCGGGTCGGGTCGTCGGCGGTGGTGTGCGCGCCGATCCGGTACGTCATGGCCTCGACGAGCGTCGGTCCCCCTCCAGCGCGGGCGCGGGCAGCGGCCTCGGCGACAACTGCGTGCACGGCCAGGAGGTCGTTGCCGTCGACCCGGATGCCCGGCATGCCGAAGCCGGCCGCGCGAGCCGCGGGAGCGCCGCGGAACTGCCCGGAGGTCGGCACCGAGATCGCGTACTGGTTGTTCTGCACCAGGAAGATCACCGGCGCGTTGAAGACAGCGGCGAAGTTGAGGGCCTCGCTGACGTGGCCCTCGCTGGTGGCGCCGTCGCCGAGGCAGACGAGGACCACATCGTCGGCGCCATCGAGCGTCACGCCCATCGCGTACCCGGTGGCTTGAAGGGTTTGCGCGCCCACCACGAACGAGAACAGTCCGAAGTGGAGGGCGTCGACGTCCCAGGTGGCATGAGTGATGCCGCGCATGATCTGCAGGATCGCCACCGGGTCGAGGCCGCGGTGCATCGCCATGGCGAGCTCGCGGTACGAGGGGTAGACCATGTCGGTCGGCCGCAGCGCGGTGATCGCGCCGATCTGGGCGGCCTCTTGGCCCTTCGCGGGCGCCCACAGGGCGAGCTGCCCCTGGCGCTGCAGGTTGGTGCCCTCGACGTCGATGCGGCGGGCGAGGAACATCGTGCGGTACGCGTCGCGGACCTCGTCGGCCGAGAGCTGCGGGCTGTACGTGGGGTGGCGGACTTCGCCGCCTTCGGCATCCAGGAGCTGTACGGTCTCGATGCCGTCTGCCGGCATGCCGCCAGCTGCATCATCCGGGTGCTCGTTGGCGTCGCCGACGATTCGGGGGATCCAAGCGTTCGTCGAGGTCACGCGTCTCCCTTCCTACGGTTGCGTAGGTTACGGTTCCGTAGCCTAGCCGGATAGATACGTACGAGGTCAACTCCCACCCGCATCGAACCACGGGCATCACTGATTTGATACCCATCCCTGCTGGCAGTCCTCTCACACCGACACGAATTCCTCGCGTGCCTCACTACCGTCAG
>JADGPB010000329.1 GCA_017882655.1 Propionibacteriales bacterium | reverse complement strand
AGCGACGAGCCCGAGTCCAGCGGCCGAGAAGCGCCAGCTGCCCCCTGTCTGAGCGATCGCCAAGGCCGCGCAGACCCACAGAAGGCCCACGGCGAGCGCAGACAGCCAGAGCGGCGGCAACCCCGCGCCTGCCGATCGGCCGAGGAACACCCACCAGGCCGGGACGGTGTCGGTGCTGGCGAGCATGGGATCGGGCCCGGTCAGCAGCCGCCAGGGGTAAGCCATCAGGGACGACAACCAGGGTGAGAGCACGGCCACCGGCAGAAGCGCCGACACGATGGACCGGACAAGACCGTCGCGACGGATACCCACGACGACCAGGGCGACCGCGCCGACGACGTACGACAGGGGCGCTATCGCTGCGGCGACCGTCAGCAGCAACGCGGCCCACGCAGGTTCACGCAACCGGTCCACCACGGTGCCCGAGCCGGGCCAGCGATCGAGCGACGCCCCGTACAGCGGGAGCAGGACGGCCCACACGGCGAGCCACACCTGTCCGCGCGCGTAGCCGCCGACGAGTGCCGGCAGCAGTGCGTACGCGAGGGCTGCCGCCCAGCGGAGCAGAGCGCTCCGTACGAACGGCTGCAGGAAGGACGCCATCGCAAGGCCGGCGGCCGGGACCGCGAGCAACAGGGCAGCAACGGCCGCCCAGGTGGGGAAGATGCCGACGATCGAGGCGACCGCGGCGAGCCCCTCCCACGGAGCGGGCGAGACTACGGCTCCGGCAGGGCGCTGGATGTAGTCGGTCACGGCGGCCGCGATCGTGCCGGGCGCCGGGAGGAGGCCGGTCGAGGTGAGCACCCCGTTTCCGATGAGCCGTCGGCCGGCCACGACCAGGGCGAGGACAGCCGCCGTGCCCGCGATCCACGGCCACACGGCCCTGGCACGGATCGGCCCGCCCGCGTAGTCGTCGCCGGTGAGCTCGTCCAGCGTCATGTCGCTCGAGGTGGTGAGCAGCCGTAACCGGTCCTGGGACTTCTCCCAGACAAGCTCGGCTGACCGAGCGATGCCCGACAACGTGTGGGGGCGCAGTCGAGCGACCCGGCGCCGCGTCTGCTTCGTGGCGCCGAGCAGGGCGATCCGCCGCCGGAGCGCCCCGGTGCCCTTTCCGGACACGATGAGGTCCTGCAGTGCCTGCAGCTCCTCCAGGCTCGCCTCGGGCCGCTTGCCGAGCAGCAGCCCCAGCACCCTGAACAGGGTGCCCAGCGTCAGCCGAAGCGCTACGCCGATGGCACCCAGCCCGCGATGGTGGGCGAGGACGGTCCGCATGCCCAGGTACTGGTCGTACCCCGTCTCCGTCCGGTGGCGCTGCTCGGCCAGCGTCCCCGCACGGAGCCCTCGCAACGATGCCTGCCGGTGGACGATCCGGGCATCGGGACAGGTCATGACCGTGGACCCCGCGAGCGTCGCGCGCCACCCCAGGTCCACGCCGTCGCGGTGCATGGGGATGGCGGGATCGAACCCCCCGAGCTTCTCGTACAGCGCCCAGCGCATCAGCAGGCCGCAGGTGGACCCTCCGAGCACGGGCCCAGGGTCGTGCTGGCCCTGCCCGATCTCGCCGGGTTCGAGGCCCAGCTCCCGGTGACCCGCGTGGGATATCGAGACCCCGAGCTCCGAGATGCGCAGGGGGTCGTGACGCCGGCCGGGACGTACGAGCATCGGCACGACGATGTCGGCCTCCGGCGACCTGGCCGTCTGGGTGAGCAGCTGCTGCAGCGCATCGGGGGCGATCCGTACGTCGTCATGCAGCAGCCAGAGCCAGTCCGTCGGCTCGCAGCCGTCGAGCGCCGCGTCGACCGCTTCGCCGAAGCCCCACGTGGCATTGCCCTGGACGACGACGTCGATGGTGGCGCCTACAGCGTCATCGAGGATCTGCGCCGTGGCGTCGTCCGAGCCGTTGTCGACGGCGATGACTCGTCCGGGGCGTGTCGTGAGCGCGGCCAGGGAGCCCAGAGCATCTGCCAGCCAGGAGTCGGCGTTCCGCGCCACGAGGACAGCCGTCACCGTGGCCCCTGCGGGCACATCAGCGACGTGCTCGGGCTCGGCGTCTACCCAGCTCCAGAGCTCCGCGGTGGTGTCGGTCATGCGCTCCCTCGATCGGCGAAAGGTTTCCCTCCGCGACCGGTCAGCCTACACAACCCCCTGACGGGCCTTGGGCAAGAGTCGACGGCTCAGACAGCGTGCTTCTTGAGGCGGCGGCGCTCCCGCTCACTCAGACCGCCCCAGATGCCGAACCGCTCGTCGTGGGCAAGGGCGTACTCGAGGCACTCGGACCTGACATCGCACGAGCGACAGACCTTCTTGGCCTCACGGGTCGAGCCTCCCTTCTCAGGGAAGAATGCCTCGGGATCCGTCTGAGCGCACAGGGACCTCTCCTGCCAGCCCAGTGTGCCTTCGTCGGCTTCGTCGCCGACCTCCCACACCTGCTGCATGTTGCCTCCCCGCCAGTTCCTGCGACCACCTATGAGAATTACACGCGTGTGACTCGCATTAGTCAACCGAAATGGACGAATCGACAAAGATCCTTAGGAAGTGGCAAGGATTTCGTCAGGAGTGCGGGTCTTCGTGGCCCGTTCCTGGCTCTCTGTCCCTACGCGTCACGTCCGCCGCCGGGTCCCGGACGGGAGGTGGCTCGGTCGCTTCCGAAGGCACGGCCCAGGTTCCGCCCGTCGACTGGTACGTTCCGGCCGCCGCCCCGCTCGCCGCGTCGGCCGCGCTCCGCCACACGACTCCCGTGGCCTCGTCCGGCTGCCAGATGGGACGCCGCGATGAATCCTCCTGGGAGGCCTCAGGCGCGGGTATGGCGGAGGGCAGGACTGCGGGTGTGGGCGCGGACGTGGCAACAGGCGTCGTAGCCACGCGTCGGGCGAGGACCAGGACGTATCCCATGAGACCGCGCAGGGCGATGTCGGTCAGGCCACCGACCGACTCGAGGAACCGCGACCACGACCCCTCCCCCAGTGCGAAGAGCGACACGACGAGGAAGGCGAGACCGACCACGGCCCCGAGCCAGACCAGCAGCGATGCGGCCAGGGTGAGCTGTGGCGCGTGACGGGTCTGCGGGCCGATCAGCACGCAGGCGAGCGTGAGGACGGTGAGGACGAGCGCATCGACCAGTCCGTACAACCCACTCACACCGCGCAGCACCTGCGCCAACGGGTACGTGTGCAGGTCGGTCGCGATCCGACCGGAGGTGACCGCGATCCCGACGAGCACGACGACGATCACCACGACCGTGGCCGGCTCTCGGAATGCTTTGATCCGATCGATCATGCGTACGTGTCGCCAGCTGCTTGCATCACTGTGGCGACGAGCTTCTTCACGTCCTCGGCGCGATCCTTGGGGCAGACCAGCGTGATGTCACCCGCGGTCACGACGACCGTGTCGGTCAGCCCCACCACGGCGACCAAGGCGTGGTCGCCACCGCGGTTGAGGATGACGTTGCCGACACTGTCGAGCGTCACGACGTGCCCTTCGACGGCATTGCCGTCCTGCTGTCCCAGGTGCTCCGCCAGGGCTGCGTACCCGCCGACGTCGTACCACTCGATCGGCAGTCTCACGGCGACCACGTGAGCGCTGGCCAGGCCATTGGACACCGGCTCCATGACCGCGAAGTCGACGCTGTTCTTGGGCAGCGCCGGGTAGATGCGGTCGAGCGCCTGGGGATGAGCCGCAAGCTCCGTGACACCCGCCAACGTGACCGGTTGGAGCACCTCGAGCTGGTCCAGCAGCGTCTGGGCCCGCCACACGAACATGCCGGAGTTCCACCAGTAGTCGCCGCTGTCCACATACGAGACGGCCGTGGCCTGGTCGGGCTT
>JADGPB010000328.1 GCA_017882655.1 Propionibacteriales bacterium | reverse complement strand
TGGTTGGACAGGATCTCGCACCCGTCTGCCGTGATCGCGATGTCGTCCTCGATGCGGATGCCGATGCCGCGCAGCTCCGGCGGTACGAGGAGGTCGGTCGACTTGAAGTAGATGCCGGGCTCGACGGTGACGACCATGCCTTCGGCGAGGACGCCCTCGCGGTAGTTCTCCAGCCTGGCCTGCGCGCAGTCGTGGACGTCGAGGCCGAGATGGTGGGACGTGCCGTGCACCATCCACCGGCGATGCTGGCCGCCGTCTTCGGCGAGGGCCGCTTCGGCGGAGACCGGGAGGATGCCCCACTGGCACAGCTTGCGGGCGATCACGGCGATCGCCGCGTCGTGGATGGCCCGCATCTTCACGCCGGGCTTCGCGGCGTCCATGCCTGCCTGCTGCGCCTCGAGCACAGCCTCGTACACCTTCCGCTGCTCGGGGGTGAAGCGGCCGGAGACGGGGATCGTCCGGGTGACGTCGGCTGTGTACAGAGAGTCGAGCTCGACGCCGGCATCCATCAGCATCAGCTCGCCTTCGCGGAGGTCGCCGTCGTTGCGGATCCAGTGGAGGGTGGTCGCATGATCGCCGCAGGCCGCGATCGTGTCGTACCCGACCGCGTTGCCCGCGTGTCGCGCGTGGAGCCCGAAGATGCCCTCGACCCAGCGCTCGCCGCGTCCGACCGCGACCGCGTGCGGGAGTTCGGCGACGACCGCCTCGAAGCCCGTGGCGGTGACGCGGCACGCGGCGCGCATCTGGTCCAGCTCGTACGCGTCCTTCACCAGCCGAAGCTCGCTCAGCGCGATCTCGAGCTCGGAGTCGCGATCGACGGCGGACGCATCATCGCCCCTCGTCGCGTCGACGAGCGCCGTGATGTCGGTATCGGCGTCGCGCAGCACCCGGATCCTCGACGTGCCGGCGTCACGGCCGATCGCACCCGCGAGGTCGCCGATCGGTGCGGTCGGCAGGGTCGTCATCGCCGACATCTCGGCGAGCGACTCGCGCTGGCCGACCCACATCTCGCCGAACCGGCTGGAGGCGTAGAACTCAGGATCCGTACGCGGCGCGCGAGGGCTGAAGTAGAGGCAGGCGTCATGGCCGCTCGCCGTGGGCTCGAGCACGAGCACCGCATCGGGCTCGCGGTCGGTGCCGAGGCCGGTCAGATGGGCGAACGCTGAGTGCGGCCGGTAGCGGAAGTCGGTGTCGTTGGACCGTACGCGGTGACCGCCCGCAGGGATCACGATGCGCTCACCGGGGAACATCGCGGAGACCTTGTCCCGTCGCGACGCCGTGTAAGAGGTCGCGGGGAGCGCAGCGGGCAGCTGGTCGCTGTATGGCTGCCAGTCCGTGCAGATGAATTCTGCGAACGCCTTCGAGAACTGGATCTGACGGTTGGGCAACACCGGCTGCTGGTCACTCGACATGGTTCCTGATAGTAGGCCTACGCTGCGACCCATGACGGATCTGTACCTCGTCCGGCACGGGGAGACCGAGTGGTCGAAGGCGGGCCGCCACACCTCGGTGACCGACATCGACCTGACTGAAGAGGGCGTCCGCCAGGCGGAGTCGCTGCGGGCGACCCTGAATCCTGCGGATTACGGCCTCGTGCTGTGCAGCCCCCGCCTGCGTGCGCGACGGACCGCGGCGCTCGCCGGCTTCTCCGACCCGATCATCGACGACAACCTCGCGGAGTGGTTCTACGGCGACTACGAGGGGCGTACGTCTGCTGAGATCCGTGCGGAGGTGCCCGGCTGGCGGATCTGGAACAGCCGGATCCCCGGCGGCGAGACCAAGGTGCACGTGATCGCCAGGCTCAGCGAGGTCGTGACGCGCGTGCGCGAATCCGGCGTCGACAAGGCGATCTGCTTCGCGCACGGCCACTCGCTGCGCGTGCTTGCGCTGTGCTGGCTGGACATCGACATCGCCCGCGGCCAGTCGTTCCCGCTGGAGACAGGGTCGCTCTCGATCGTGGGCTACGAGAAGGAGTCGCCGGCGATCATCCGGTGGAATGCCTGACGGCCGCTGAAGGTCGGGTTCGCCCGGCACGGACTGAGTAGAGTGCCGAGCGACACGATGAGGGAGTACGTATGAAGGCTGACCCCGGCGCGCAGCGGCGCCTGCTGGATCTGCAAGCCGTCGACACGGCGATCGGGCAGCTCGACCACCGGGTGAAGATCCTGCCTGAGCACGCGCTCCTGGCGGAACGCCAGTCGCGCAGGCAGGCCCTTGGGCAGGCGCTGGTGGCGGCCGAGACGGCGCTCAGCGATGCGACCGCGGCGCAGACCAAGGCCGAGGCCGACCTCGCGCCGGTACGGGAGCGGCTCGCCCGCGACGAGCGGACCGTGGACGGCGGAACGCTCAGCGACCCCAAGACGCTCAAGGCCATGATCGACGAGATCGCCCACCTCAAGACCCGGATCTCCACGCTGGAGGACGAGGAGCTCGAGCTCATGGAGGCCGTCGAGAACGCCGAGGCGGAGCAGGTTCGGATCAGGACAGAACGAACGGCGATCGAGGACGAGATGCGCGCGCTGATCGCGAAGCGCGATGCCGCCGTCGGTGACCTGCAGGCCGACCTCGCCGACCGCCGGTCCGTGCGGGCGGGCCTCCTCACCGAGATTCCCGGACCGCTGGTCGACACGTACGAGAAGGTGCGCTCCCGGTCCAACGGTGTCGGTGCCGCGACGTTGAAGGGCAGACGCTGTACGGGCTGTGGTCTGGAGGCCAACCCGAGCGACTACGAGCACTACTTGGCCGCGGCAGCCGATGAGGTGCTGCGCTGCGAGGAGTGCGACCGGATCCTCGTCAGGACGGAGTCGTAGATGCCGTCCCGCCACATCGCGGCGCCGGTGGTGCCCGCGCTCATCCAGCCAGGGCTGAAGCGGCTCCGGTCGGAGCTCGAGGTGCCCGACGGCTTCCCGCCCGAGGTGCTGGCCGCGGCCGAGGTGGCCGCGAAGGCTCCGTCGGCGGCTGACCGAGTCGACCGTACGGACCTCGAGCTGGTCACCATCGACCCCGAGGGGTCGATGGATCTCGACCAGGCCGTCCACATCGCCAAGAACGGTGACGGCTATACGGTCCACTACGCGATCGCGGATGTTGGCGCCTGGGTCGCGCCCGGTGGAGCCGTCGATGCCGAGACCCACCGCCGCGGGCAGACGTTCTACGCGCCGGACCAGCGCGCGGCACTCCACCCGCCGGCATTGAGCGAGGCGGCCGCGTCCCTGCTGGCCGACGGGAAGCCGCGTCCGGCTTTGTTGTGGACAGTCGAGCTCGATGCGGACGGAGTCCAGACCTCGGCCACGGTCGAGCGGTCGCTGGTCACCAGCCGCGCCCGGCTCTCGTACACGGAGGTCCAGCACGACCTCGACGCTGGGGAGGCGACCGACTCGCTGCACCTCCTGGAGGTCGTCGGACGGCTCCGGCAGGCGATCGAGGCGAAGCGGGGCGGTGTGAGCCTGGAGACCCCCGAGCAGGAGATCACGGCCGATGGCGACGACTGGCAGCTGGAGTTCCGGGCCGCCCTACCCGTCGAGGGCTGGAACGCGCAGATCTCGCTGCTGGTCGGCGCGGCCGCTGCGGAGATCATGCTCGCGGGCAAGATCGGCATCCTGCGGACTCTGCCCCAGGCTGAGCAGTGGGGGATCGACAAGCTGCGGCACACCGCGAAGGGGCTGCACATCGCGTGGCCCAGCGGCATGTCGTACCCCGACTTCGTCCGCACGCTCGACCCGCAGAACCCCGCCCATCTGGCGATGCTCAACGCCTGCACGGTCCTGTTCCGCGGCGCCGGGTACACCTCGTTCGACGGGTCGTTGCCGGACACGAACCTCGTCCATGGCGCGCTGGC
>JADGPB010000327.1 GCA_017882655.1 Propionibacteriales bacterium | reverse complement strand
AAGACGGGCCTCATGGATGAGCTCGGCAAGGTGAAGCGGGTCATCGAGAAGATCGCCCCCGTCACCGAGGTGCTGCTCGTGCTCGACGCCACGACCGGCCAGAACGGCCTCGTCCAGGCCCGTACGTTCGCCGAGGTGGTCGACGTCACCGGCATCGTGCTCACCAAGCTCGACGGATCCGCGAAGGGCGGCATCGTCGTGCAGGTGCAGCGCGAGCTCGGCGTCCCGGTCAAGCTGATCGGCCTCGGCGAAGGGGTGGACGATCTCGCGCCGTTCGATCCTGTCCAGTTCGTCGACGGGGTTCTTGGTGACTGAGGGGAACATCCGCGTCGCCACCGAGGCAGATCTCGAGGCGATCACGGCGATCTACAACGAGGCCATCCTCACGACCACAGCGTCGTGGGACGACCAGATCGTCGGCATCGACGACCGGCGACGCTGGCTGGCTGAGCACGGCACCGAGCCCAACGTCACCCTCGTTGCCGAGATCGATGGGGAGGTCGTCGGTTTCGCCGGCTACGGGTCGTTCCGCGAGAAGGCGGGCTACGACTTCACCGTGGAGCACTCCGTCTACCTCGCACCCGAGGCACAGGGTCGAGGACTGGGCACCCGGCTCCTCAGCGAGCTGATCGACGCGGCGGCCGCACGCGGCATCCACGTGATGATCGGCGGCCTCTCCGCCGACAACGACGGCTCGCTCAAGCTGCATCAGCGGCTGGGCTTCGTCGAGACGGCGCGCATGCCGCAGGTGGGCAAGAAGTTCGGGCGGTGGCTGGATCTGGTCTTCGTCCAGCTCGTCCTCGACGAGCGCCGCCGTCCCGGAGACCCCCTGCCGACCGAGTAGGCTTGCCCGGTCCCGTCTTCCGTACCCAAGGACCGCCTGTGTTCGACACCCTGAGCGACCGCCTGTCCGCGACCTTCCGCACGCTGCGCGGCAAGGGGAGGCTGTCCGACGCCGACATCGACGAGAGCCTTCGCGAGATCCGGATCGCGCTGCTCGAGGCCGACGTCAGCCTGTCCGTCGTCAAGGAGTTCGTCGCGGCCGTCAGGGAGCGGGCCAAGACCGAGGACCTCAGCAAGGCGCTCAACCCTGCGCAGCAGATCGTCAAGATCGTCAACGACGAGCTGGTCGGGATCCTGGGCGGCGAGACGCGGCACCTGAGGTTCGCGAAGAAGCCCCCGACCGTCATCATGCTGGCGGGCCTGCAGGGCTCCGGAAAGACGACGCTGGCCGGCAAGCTGGCCGTCTGGCTCAAGTCCCAGGGCCACACCCCGATGCTCGTCGCGGCCGACCTCCAGCGCCCCGATGCAGTGACCCAGCTGCAGGTGATCGCGCAGCAGGCTGGTGTGGCTGCGTACGCACCGCAGCCGGGCAACGGCGTCGGCGATCCCATCGAGGTCGCGCGGGAGTCGATCCAGATCGCCTCCCACCACCTGCATGACGTCGTGATCGTCGACACCGCCGGCCGGTTGGGCGTCGACGCCGAGCTCATGCAACAGGCCGCCGACATCAAGGCGGCGGTGAACCCGGACGAGGTCCTGTTCGTCGTCGACGCGATGATCGGCCAGGACGCCGTCAACACCGCCAAGGCGTTCCAGGAGGGTGTCGGGTTCGACGGCGTCGTGCTCACCAAGCTCGACGGCGACGCGCGCGGCGGTGCGGCACTCTCGATCGCCCGTGTCATAGGCAAGCCGATCATGTTCGCCTCGAACGGCGAGAAGCTGGTCGACTTCGACGTCTTCCACCCTGACCGGATGGCCGGCCGGATCCTCGACATGGGCGACATGCTCACCCTCATCGAGCAGGCCGAGCGCCACCTCGACAAGGAGGAGTCGGCCAAGGCAGCGAACAAGCTCCTCGGCCTGAGCGGCGGCGAGTTCGGGCTCCAGGACTTCCTCGGTCAGATGCAGGCCGTACGACGGATGGGCCCGCTGTCCAAGGTCTTCGGGATGCTCCCAGGGATGGGTCAGATGCGCGAGCAGATCGACTCCATCGACGAGAAGGAGATCGACCGGATCGAAGCGATCATCATGTCGATGACGCCGACCGAACGTGCGAACCCGTCGATCCTCAACGGGTCACGCCGGGCGAGGATCGCCAAGGGCTCCGGGGTGCAGGTCAGCGACGTCAACAACCTCGTGAACCGCTTCGTCGAGGCGCGCAAGATGATGCAGTCCATGGGCGGCATGCTCACCGGGGCGGGCCCGGGTGCCAAGAAGGGACGTACGGCTCCCGCGTCCAAGAAGAAGGGCCGCGGTGTCTCCGGCAACCCCGCCAAGCGCAGCCAGTCGAAGGAGGTCCCGGAAGTGGCGGCCAAGGCGCCCGACCCCAGCGTCTTCGGCACCTCGAAGATGCCCACGACCGAGGCCGAGCTGGCCGCGGCGATGAAGGACTTCCAGCTGCCTCCCGAGATGCAGCAGCTCCTCAACCCGAAGAACAAGGGCCCGCGGGCGTAGTCGGCGACGGTCAGGCCCGACAGAATGGCGCCATGACCGGCCCCTTCCACACCCATGAGCTGCTGGGTGGCCTCTTCCATACGCACACCCACGACGGCAGCACGCACACGCACGCCGCCGACGGTCTGGTCATCGACGAGCCGCTCCACCTGCACGGCACGGTGCTGCCGGAGGGTCAGTCCATGGATCTCTGGGTCGTCGACGGACGGGTCACGTTCATGCGTCCCGCATCCTCACGCACGCTCGGCCGCGACCTGTGGATCCTTCCCGGTCTGGTCGATGCCCACTGCCACATCGGGCTCGGCCCGCACGGAGCCGTGGACGAGACAACCGCCGAGACGCAGGCCATCACTGACCGGGACACTGGGGCGCTCCTTCTGCGCGATGCCGGCTCACCGGCCGACACGCGCTGGATCGACGACCGCGAGGACCTGCCCTCGATCATCCGGGCCGGGCGTCATGTCGCCCGGACGAAGCGATACCTGCGCAACTTCGCCGAGGAGGTCGAACCGGAACAGCTCGTGGAAGCGGTTGCCGTACAGGCGACGCGTGGCGACGGCTGGGTGAAGCTCGTCGGCGACTGGATCGACCGGGATATCGGCGACCTCGCGCCCAGCTGGCCCGCCGATGCCGCTCGGAAGGCGATCGAGGCTGCCCACGCGGCAGGCGCCAAGGTCACGGCGCACTGCTTCGGCGAACAGTCCGTGGCAGAGCTCGTCGACGCCGGGATCGATGGCATCGAGCACGGCACGGGCCTCGACGACGACACGATCGAGGCCATGGCGGCCCGCCAGGTCGCGCTCGTACCCACCCTCGACAACCTCGACATCTTCCCGGGGATCGCCGACCAGGCGGCCGAGGGCTTCCCCACGTACGCCGCGCACATGCGCGACCTGTACGCGCGACGGCACGAGACCTTCGGGAAGGCGTACGAGGCGGGCGTGCCCATGTACGCGGGGACCGACGCCGGCGGCGTGGGGGCCCACGGCCGGATCGGCGACGAGATCGTGGCGCTCGCCGCCATCGGCGGAGCGGACTTCGCACTGGGCGCCGCGTCGTGGCGCGCGCGTGACTGGCTCGGCCGACCGTGCCTCATGGAGGGGGAGCGGGCCGACCTCGTCGCGTACACGTCCGACCCTCGCGTCGACGTGGGCATCGTTCGGCATCCTCGATACGTCGTGCTGCGTGGCCGGATCGTGGTCGACACCTCGGTGTAAGAGCAACTTCTGGCCATACGCCTGCTGCGGCGCCAGTCTCGCTAGTGTCGAAATGACACTAGGAGGTCACCCATGGAGTACACGCACCTCGGCCGCAGCGGACTGCAGGTCAGCCGGATCTGTCTCGGCACGATGAACTTCGGCCCGGAGACGCCGGAGACCGACTCGCAC
>JADGPB010000326.1 GCA_017882655.1 Propionibacteriales bacterium | reverse complement strand
GAAGGATGGACTCAGCTTCCAGGGTTTGGAGGCGTACTGGTTCGACGTCGACAACCGTCGGCTCATGGTGGCCACATCCGGGAACCTCGATGCTGCTGAGGTGGAGGTCCGGAAGTACTGGGACGGGCCCGCCTGTATCGGTTCAGTTCCGACACAAGGTCCGTTGGCGGAGCTGCTCACTGCGGCGACACGAGTGCGGGACGCGAAGATCGAAGGCGTGACGTCGGTGGCGCCCGCCGATCACCCGGGCGGCGTGCTTCAGGTCAACGTCGTGGCGAACACGCCAGGTCTCCGCGAGCGGGTGGTCGAGGTCGCCGGAGACTCAGTCTCGCTGACGATCGTGCCTCTCTTCGTCACGGTGACCTAGACCACTGGTCTCCGACGGTGGCCTCAGGTGTGGCCCGGGAAGTTGAGGCTGGCGGAGACGCTGCGCTGGGCCTGGTGGGGCCAGCGGGTGGTGATCGCCTTGGCGCGCGTGTAGAAGCGCACCCCCTCGGGGCCGTGGGCGTGGTGGTCGCCGAAGAGCGAGTTCTTCCAGCCGCCGAAGGAGTAGTAGCCGACCGGTACGGGGATGGGCACGTTCACGCCGATCATCCCGACCTCGACGCGCTCCGTGAAGACGCGTGCCGCCTCGCCGCTCGCGGTGAAGATGGCGGTGCCGTTGCCGTACGGGCCGGAGTTGATCAGCGCGATCGCGTCCTCGAGGGTGTCGACCTCCATGACCACCAACAGGGGGCCGAAGACCTCGTCGCAGTAGGCACGCATCGAGGTCTGTACGCCGCGGAGCACGGTCGGGCCGACGAAGAAGCCCTCCTCGTGGCCGGCCACGACCAGGCCGCGGCCGTCGACGACCGCCTCCGCGCCACCTGCTACCGCCTCGGCGATGAAGTCGACGACCCGCTGCTTGGACGCGGCCGTGATGACCGGGCCCATCGTGGTCGACGCCTTGTCGCCGGGGCCGACGACGATCGCCTCGGCCTCCTTGCGCAGCTCGGCGATGAGCGCCTCGCCGGCGCCGCCGACAGCTACTGCCACCGGTACCGCCATGCACCGCTCACCGGCCGACCCGAACGCGCCGGCCGCGATCTGCGATGCCGCGAAGGCCATGTCCGCGTCGGGCATGACGACCGCATGGTTGTTGGCGCCGCCGAGGGCCTGCACGCGCTTGCCGGCGCCTATGGCGGTCTGCTGCACGTACCGGGCGATCGGCGTCGAGCCCACGAACGAGACCGCCGCTACCTGCGGGTGCGTGAGGAGGGCGTCGACCGCGTCCTTGCCGCCGTGGACAACCTGGAACACGCCGTCGGGAAGCCCCGCCCGCTTGTACAGCCCGGCCACGAAGTTGGACGCCGACGGGTCGCGCTCGCTGGGCTTGAGGATGAAGGCGTTCCCCGTAGCGATCGCGATCGGGTGCATCCACATCGGCACCATGGCCGGGAAGTTGAACGGCGTGATGCCGGCCACGACGCCGAGCGGCTGCCGGATGCTGTGGACGTCGACGCCGCTGGACACGCTGGACGAGTAGTCGCCCTTCAGGTGCGCGCCGATCCCGCACGCGAACTCGACCGACTCCCGGCCGCGGGCGATCTCGCCGGCGGCGTCGGGCACGGTCTTGCCGTGCTCGCGGCTGATGATCCGCGCGAGCTCCTGCGTGTTGTCGACCAGCAGCTGCCGGAACGCGTACATCACCTCCATCCGCTTCGCCAGGCTCGCGTCGCCCCAGCCGCGTTGCGCCGCAACTGCGCTTGTCACGGCGGCATCGACCACCGCGGCGTCCGCGAGAGCGACCTCGCCGATCTGTTGACCCGTCGACGGGTCGAGGATGGGTTGGCTTGCGCCGTCGGACGGCACCTGGGCGCCATCGATCCAGTGGGACACGGTCATGAGCGGACTCCTCGCATGAGTTCTACGACGCGGCCGACAGCGCCGGCCACGTCATCGTCTTCCGGGTAGAGCAGGGACCGGCCGATGACCAGCCCCCGTACGTTCGGCTGGGCCAGCGCGTCCGCCCAACGTTCCTCGTTGCCGTCTCTAACCTCGCCTCCGAGGACGAGCAGCGGCAACGTCGTCGCCGCGGCGACCGCCTGCATGTCGTCGAGGGCCGGGATCTTCAGCCATGTGTAAGCGCTCGTCGACCCGAGCCCTGATGCGATGTGGATCGACCGCACCACCGCCTGAGTGGACAGGTCGTTCCGGACGCCTGTCGCCGTGCGATCGGTGAGGAAGGGTTCGACCATCGCCACCCGCTGCTGCGCCGCGAGCGCCGAGACGGCCGCGCCGCAGGCTTCGAGGGTACGGACGGTGGCAGGGTCGTCAGGCCCGATCCTCAGCAGCATCTTGCCGCCGTCGAGCTCGGCCGCCGCGATGCCCTCGGGGCTGTAGCCGGTCATCCGGTCGTCCAGCTCGAAGCTCGACCCGACCACACCGCCGCGGTTCATCGAGCCGAAGACGTACTTCCCCTCGAGCCCACCCAGCATGGCCATGTCCTCGACGACGTCGGCCGTGCCGAGGAAACCGTGTACGCCGGGCTGGCGCAGCGCCACGAGGACGCGGCTCAGCATCTCCGCGCGGTCGGCCATCGCGTTCGCTCGCGTACCCGCTCCCAGCACTCCTCGCGCCATGTGGTCGGCCGCGATGATGAGCAGAGGACCGGTCATCGGGTCGGGCCTGCGCCGCTCCCGTACCGCCTCCAGGAAACGCTCCGGTGCCGTCCAGCGGATCTCGTTCAGCTCGCTGATGCTCGTCATGACCTCTCCGTCCAGTGTGTTCCGCCGAGGACGTCGGTGTGGCCGGCCTCCAGAACGCGATCGATGTCGTCGGATGTGGGCATGGCCGTCGAGCACTCGAGCCGCGACGCCACGATCGCTCCGGCCGCACTGGCGCGGCGGATCGTGGTCTCCAGCTCAAGCCCGTGCAGCAGCCCGTCGATCAGCGAACCGCCGAAGGCGTCGCCGGCGCCGAGGCCGTTGTACGGGGTCGTGGGCGTGGGCGGTACGACGATGCGGTCGTTGCGCGTTTTCGCGAGCGTGCCGAGGGGACCCTGTTTGACGATCGCAATCTGTACGCCGCGTTCCAGGAGCGCATCGGCCGCGCGGTCCGGATCCGTCTCGCCCACCGCGACCTCGCACTCGGCGCGGTTGCCGACAGCGACCGTCGACCGGGCCAGGCACCAGTCGTACCGATGCCTTGCCTCGTCGGTGGAGGTCCAGAACATGGGTCGCCAGTCGAGGTCGAAGACCGTGTGCTCGCGCCGGTCCCGGTGGTCGAGCGCCGTGAGGTGTGCCGACCAGCTCGGTTCCTGGCACAACCCCGTGCCGGTGAACCAGAACACCTTCGCGTCGCGGATCGCCGCCGCCGGCATGTCGTCGGGGGTGATCTGGAGGTCCGGAGCGCTCGGGCGCCGGTAGAAGTACAGCGGGAAGCTGTCGGGCGGGAAGATCTCGCAGAACGTGATGGGGGTGAGGTACGCGTCGGACGTGATCACGTACCGGTCGTCCACCCCCAGCCGCTTCATCTCCATTCGCGCCCAGCGGCCGAACGGGTCGTCGCCGACGCCGGTGATCGTCGCGACGCCCTCGTTGCCGAGCTGTGCGGCGGCGACAGCGATGTTCGTCGAGCTGCCGCCGAGGAACTTGCCGAAGCTCGTGACGTGCTCGAGACCCACGCCGACCTGGAGCGGGTACAGGTCCACGCCGCAGCGACCCATGGTGATCACGGGCGGTGTGCTGGGCGGGACTGCGCTCACCGTTGGATCATATGTCAGGACATTTGCCACGTCCAGTCTCCTTCCTGCCGTCGTTGCGCACTGCCAGCCTCCGGCCCCATGAGGATGGTCCTCACGAGTG
>JADGPB010000325.1 GCA_017882655.1 Propionibacteriales bacterium | reverse complement strand
GATCGTTGCGCTGTCGACCTGAAGAGCTTCCGAAGCCTTGTGGCTGGTCCCCATGCCGTCGATCACGAGGAACCTCGGTGGAGCCGGGGAGCCCCGTTGCGTGTGAGCCATAAACCCGTTGTCACACCCCGCGGGTGGAGGTAGCGTCACCGGTGCTACTGCTGGCGATGACGGAGGAGGTGCGACATGTCCGACGAGGTCATTGGGCTGTCCGTCACCGCCCATCCGTCCGAGGCACCTGAGAGCTGAGCAGCCCGGGTGTCTCCTCCCGCAGGAGAAATCACTCGTGTCATCCCCGAAAGAACCCCAGCTCGACTGGGACAACCTCACCTACACCGCTCTCGACGAGTCCCTCGCAGAGAACCAACGCTGGTCGACCTGGCCTTCCGTGGAGCATCTCCATCACGGCCCGAGGCCGTACCCGGACTGGCTCGTCACCTCGTCTGCCGCCATCGACACCGACCTCGGGGTCCTCAAGACCGGCAAGGAGGCCGACGTCGTGCTCGTCGAGCGCGCAGTGCCGGGCGATCCCCAACAGTCCTGCCACCTCGCCGCCAAGCGCTACCGCACCGCCGAGCATCGCCTCTTCCGGCGCGACACGGCCTATACGGAGGGGAGGGGGGTCCGCAACACCCGCGACACCCGCGCGATGGCACGCAAGTCCAGCCACGGGCGTGCGATAGAAGCCGGCCTGTGGGCTCAGGCCGAATGGTCGAGTCTCATGAGCCTGTACGCGGCGGGCGTGCCGGTCCCGTACCCCGTACAGCTCGACGGCGGAGAGATCTGCATGGAACTGATCTGCGACTCGGGTGCGGACGCGGCGCCGCGGCTGCACCAGGTGCGACCCGCGTTCGAGTCGATGGTCAGCCTGTACGACCAGCTGCTCGCGGCGATGCGGACCATGACCGCCATGGGCATCGTCCACGGCGACCTCAGCCCGTACAACACGCTGGTCGCCGACCTCGATGTCAGCCCGCGGCTCGTCATCATCGACGTGCCACAGGTCGTGGAGCTCGCCTCCAACCCGCACGCGATGGAGTTCCTCCAGCGCGACTGCGCGAACATGGCGCACTGGTTCACGTCGCGCGGGTTCGGAGTCGACGAGGGCGAGCTGTTCGCCGACCTACTGGGCTACGCGTGGTGACCTGGCACAGAGATTCCCGGAAGAGCTGGCGTCGCGCCTGAGAGCAGAGTGGTGAAGATCCTGACGCAGGGCAGCTAGTGGACCGTGTCCCACTAGAGCCCAAGGCGCTCGCGTTTCGCGTCGACCTTCTGGTCGAAGCGGTGGCGAGACACCACAGCGCGGGTGTGGGAGCCGACGGAGATGACGTCCTCGTCGTCGAGGATCGTCACGGAGAACGACACGCTGCGAGGCTCGACCTTGACGACCTCCACCTCGGCGCGGATCGTCGCGCCGACCGGTGTGGCTGCGGAGTGCGTGATGTCGATCACGGTGCCGAGCGACACCTCGTCATCTTCCAGGTGCGGCGCGAGGGTCTCGGCGCACGCCGCCTCGACGAACGTGACGAGGGCGGCGGTCGCAAGCACCTTGGGCATGTCGACGAACAAGGGGTACTCGCCACGCCCGTACGGGACGGTCATGGTCTCGTCGACGATCTTGAGAAGAGAGTTGGTGGCACCTTGAGCGAGGGCAGGCTTCATAGGGCGATGCTACGCGGCGAGGGGTCGCGGGAGGAGTCCAGGACGGCATGTCATCAGCCATCGGCGGGCATGGTGATCGAGCGCGCATGAGCACCCTTTCCTGATCGGTAGAGTTGGTCTCGATGTCTGCTGACCCGCCACCCACGCTGGTGGTACGTACGGTTCACCGGCACGACTCTCTCCCCTTGTCGGATGCGCTCTCGGGCGACGTGACCGGCGCGTGGACGCATGGCGCCGACGGGCTTGTCGGTTTGGGAGCAGCCCTGATCCTCCCCCTGCGCGACGGACTCGATGAGGCCGCCGACCTCTGGCGACGGATCGTGCGCTCGGCAGCGGTCGACGACGAGGTCCGCGTCGAGGGGTCAGGGCTGGTGGGTTTCGTGTCGGCAGCGTTCGACGGCGAGGGCGGCCGTCTCGTCGTGCCTGCCCGGATCCTGGGGCAGCGCGACGGAGTGACGTTCGAGACGACGGTCGAGAGCGGGATCGTACGGGACGTGGCCGCGCCAACGGCTCCCGGAGCCGTGTCTGTTGTCGACGGTCCGGTCGACGGTGCGGAGTGGCGGTGCCGGGTGGCGGACGCCTCGGCGCGGATCCGTACTGGCGCGCTTGCCAAGGTCGTCCTCGCGCGCAGCGTGGTGGCGACGACCGAGGACCCCATCGACCTGCGGTGGTTGGCGCTCCGGTTGGCCGAGTCGTACCCGGACTGCTGGACCTACCTCATCGGTCCGCTGGTCGGCGCGACACCGGAGCTGCTCGTGCGACTGCGGGACGGCGTCGCGGAGTCGCGGGTGCTCGCCGGGACCGTGTCCCGAGACGACGATGCCGACCAGGACGAGGCGCTCGCCGCGTGGTTGCTCGCGTCGGCGAAGGACCTCGAGGAGCACGAGTACGCGGTGCAGTCGGTCACCGAAAGGCTGGCGCCACTGGGGGAGCTGCAGGTGACGGGGCCGTCGTTGCTGACGTTGCCGAACGTGCGTCACCTGGCGACCGATGTGCGGGTCTCGGTCACGGGACGCAGCGTGCTCGACCTTGCCGCGGCCCTTCACCCGTCCGCGGCCGTGTGCGGGACGCCGCGGGAAGCGGCGCTGGCACTCATCGGCGAGATCGAAGGCATGGACCGCGGCGTGTACGCGGGTGGCGTCGGCTGGATCGATGCGGCCGGCGACGGGGAGATCGGGATCGCGCTGAGGTGCGGGGTCCGTACGGGCGAGCGCGAGCTGACCGCGTACGCAGGCGGCGGCATCATGGCCGACTCCATCCCGGCCGCCGAGCTCGCCGAGACCGAGGCGAAGCTGCGACCGGTACTCAGGGCGCTGCAGTCCTGAGCCGCTCCGTCAGAGGCCCGCGTGGAGCCGAGCGAGGTTCGTACGACTGGCGGCAACCTCCACCACGGTGACGCCATGCGGGATGTCGGCCAACGCGTCGGGCAGGTCGGCCAGCTGGACCTTCCGATGGAGTACGCCGTAGCCCGCGCAGAGCGACGCGAGGTCGGCGCCGACGGGCGTGCCGAACACCCGCTCGAATGCCTCCGGATGGTTCGCGTGCTCGAGGGTCGCGAAGATGCCACCGCCATCGTCGTTCGCCACGACGATCTGCAGCCGGAGACGATCGCGTTCGATCGCAGGGATCGCCAGGCCGTTGAGGTCGTGGAGCAGCGTGAGGTCGCCGAGGTACGCGCGGGTCGGACGGCCCGATGCGATCGCCACGCCTGCCGCGGTACTGATCGCACCATCGATGCCCGCGAGACCACGATTGGCGACGATCAGGGCGTCACGCGGCAGCTCGGCGGCGACGAGGTCGAGATCACGGACGGCGTTGGACGAGCCGACGAAGAGGGCGCCGTCCGGTCGGGTCGCGGCGGCTATCACCTGCGCCACGTGCAGTCCGGTGACCACCGGCCAGGCATCGATCGCCTCGATCGCGTCCATGGAGCGTGTGAGACCGGCTTCCGCCCATTCGTACAGCCAGGCCGGGTCGTCGGCGCCGCTGACCGTGACTGCGCCGACTTGTACGACGACGCGTCCTGGGCCGAGGTCGTCGGGGTGCCGCACGACCTGGATCACCTGGACACGTGCGTCGTCCAGCAGCGAGGTCACGGGGCGCGACAAGGTCGGGCGCCCGTACACGACGACGCGTTCGACCCGGTCGGCCAGGGCCGGGAGGATCAGCCTGTACGCGTCGATGCGAGCC
>JADGPB010000027.1 GCA_017882655.1 Propionibacteriales bacterium | reverse complement strand
CCGGGCGGTTCCACTGACCCGGCCGCCGCCGTGAAGGCGGCGACCGATGCCATCGCAGCGCTTCAGACGGGCGTGCAGACTGTCGAGACCGCGCTTCCGATCTTCATCGCCGAGTGCGTCCCGCTCATCCCCACGACGACTGCAAGCCCCGTGGCAACCGTGACGAAGACGGTCACCGCGACCGTCACCGTGACCCAGACGGCCACCGTGACTGTCTCCGGCGCGGGAAATGTCGCAGCCGCCGCTGCGAGCGTCGGCAAGGCTGCGACCACAAGCAGAGCAGCGGCCTCATCGGCTGCACCGAGCGCGTCGGCCGCGGCGAGGTCGGCCACGCCGAAGGTCACCGCAGCGGCCGCAGCGAGCACCTCTGTCACGGCGGCCTGCCAAGCGGCGATCGACACGCTGACCGCAAGCAACGCGACGCTCCCGGGCCAGATGACGGCCGCCAACGTTGCGCTCGCAGCTGCGGTGAAGGCGCTCGACGCCGAGGCCGCCACGCTCAAGGCGCAGTCGGCAGCCCTGTCGCAGCAGCAGGCGGCGCTCGCGGCTCAGCTGGCCAAGCAGGCCGCTGCTGCCAAGCAGCAGTCGTCGACGCTGTCCTCGTCCAACTCGGCGCTGCAGGCTGCGGCCGCGGCCGGTCTTTCGCGCAGTGGCGGGGGCACAGTGACCGCCGCCACGCTGATCACTGACCAGTCCACCATCGAGACCACACGTATCGCGCTGGCCATGGCACAGGACCAGCTGAGCCAGGCGACCGTCACCAGCCCCATCGCGGGCAAGGTCGCGTCGATGCCCTTCATCGTGGGCCAGCAGGCGAGCGCGACCGCGTCCGCCGTGATCATCGGTAGCGGGGCCATCGAGGTCTCGGTGCCCGTGCCGCTGGCCAAGCGCGCTCAGGTGGCGACGGGCCAGGCCGCGACCGTGACGAGCACCATCGGCGGCACGACGCTCCAGGGCACGATCTCAAGGATCGGCCTGCTGCCCACCACGACGACCGGTTTCTCCGCGACGGCAGCTGCGGCGGGCGCCAGCAGCTCAAGCAGCCAGTCGACGACGACCTACGCGACCGTCATCACCATCCCATCGGGTGGCGACCTTCTGCCTGAGACCTCACGCGTTGGGGTGACGATCACGACGAAGACTGCGAACGCAGCAGTCGTCCTCCCAGCCTCGGCGGTCACGCCGACCGGTACGGGATCAGGCACGGTCCAGGTGGTCACCAACGGCATCCTGTCAACCAAGCGCGTGGTGACCGGCGCTCTCGGTGACACCGTCATCGAGATCGTGAGTGGCGTCACCGCAGGCGAGTCGGTCGTGATCGCTGACGTCGACAAGGCGATCCCAGGAGCCAGCATCGCGGCCTCACGGGGCGTTCAGAGCACTGCTCAGCAGCAGCCGCAGGACTTCCCGACCGGCGGTGGCTTCCCAACCGGTGGCGGCGGCGGTCAGCCTCCCGCGGGCGGCGCACCCCCCACGTGATGATCAGCCGGCAGGGCTAGGCGTCGGGCGCAGCGTCGCTGCGCCGCGGCTTGCGCAGCACCAGCGAGTCGCGATGGATGACCTCGCGCTCGTACTCGGCGCCCAGCTCTCGGGCCAGGTCCTTGGTGCTGCGACCCAGCAACGCCGGGAGCACGTCGGCGTCGTAGTTCACGATGCCCCGTGCGACGGGCGCGCCTGCGGGATCGACGAGCAGTACCGGCTCCCCCGCATGGAACGAGCCCCGGACCGCGGTGATGCCCGCCGGGAGCAGTGACGCCTTGCCCTTGGTTATGGCCTTCACTGCACCCTCGTCGAGCTCCAGCTCACCGGTGGGCCGGGAGGCGTGCGCGAGCCAGTTGAGGCGCGAGGATCGCCGCTTGGCGGACGGGTGGAAGACCGTACCGACCTGACCGGCGAGCGCGTCCGAGACCTGCTCCGCCGCCGCGAGCACGACCGGTATCCCGGCACCCACGGCGATGCGTGCAGCCTCGAGCTTCGTTGTCATCCCGCCGGTACCGACGGCACTGCCGACCTCTGTCGTATCGGCGGACAGCTCGTCGATGTTGTGCACCTCGGCGATCCGCTCGGCACCGGCTGCGGCCGGATGCGCCGTGTACAGCGCATCCACGTCGCTCAGCAGGAACAGCGCGTCGGCCCGTACGAGGTGAGCAACCAGAGCAGCGAGGCGATCGTTGTCGCCGAACCGGATCTCCTGCGTAGCGACCGTGTCGTTCTCGTTGACGACAGGCACGATGCCGAGCTCGAGTAGCCGGTCGAACGTACGAAGCGCGTTGCGGTACGTGCCTTGGCGGGTCGTGTCATCCACCGTGAGCAGGACCTGGCCGACGGTGAAGCCGTGCAGAGCGAACAACGCGGCGTACTGCTCGACGAGGAGCCCCTGCCCCACCGAGGCGGCGGCCTGCTGGGACGCGAGGTCTCGGGGCCGAGTACGCATCCCGAGCGGGCCCATGCCCGCCGCGATCGCCCCCGACGACACGAGGACGACCTCGCGGCCGTCCTTCCTGGCGGCCGCGAGCGCATCGACGATCCGGCCGATCCGCTGCGGATCGATGCCGCCGTCGACCGAGGTGAGCGACGACGAGCCGACCTTGACGACGATCCGTCGTGCTTTAGCTACCCGCTGGCGCGTCGTCCTCACCCTCTTCGTCGTCCCAGTCGACGCCGTCTATCGCCGCGTTGACGGACCGTTCGGCCGCCTTGTGCTCGTGGTACACAGCGTCCTTCGCGCGGCGACGGCGGGCCGCCGGGCGCAGCTCCTGCATCCGGTTGTCCTCGCCCCGTCGGCTCAGGAGCTCGGCACCGATGTCGACCTGGGGAGCGAAGTCGAACACGACAGCGTCCTCGCCACCGATCGCCACGGTGTCGCCCCGTTGCGCGCCGAGGGAGAGCAGCTCGTCCTCCACGCCCAGCTTGTTGAGCCGATCGGCGAGGTAACCCACGGCTTCCGCGTTGCTGAAGTCGGTCTGGCGGATCCAGCGTTCGGGCTTGTCGCCCCGTACGCGCCAGAGGTGACCGCCGTCACCATCCCCCTGCTGGCGGATCGTGAACTCCGGCCCGCCTGCGACGGGCTTGGGCTTGACGACGATCCGAGGGGCGGGCCTGGGCGGCTGCGCCGCGCGTTGCTTCGCGACCAGTGCGGCCATCGCATGGGTGAGCTTGACCAGCCCGACGCCCGTCTTCGTGGAGACCATGTGGACCTCGAGCCCCCGCTCACGAATGTCGGGCTCGACCATCTCGGCGAGCTCCATGGCATCGGGCACGTCCATCTTGTTGAGCACGATCATGCGTGGCCGGTCCTCGAGGCCTCCGTACGCGGCGAGCTCGCCCTCGATGATGTCGAGGTCGCTGATCGGGTCGCGCCCCGGCTCGTACGTCGCGCAGTCGATCACGTGCACGATCGCCTGGCAGCGTTCGATGTGGCGCAGGAAGTCGTGGCCGAGGCCCCGGCCGTCCGAGGCGCCCTCGATGAGCCCGGGAACGTCGGCGACCGTGTACGTGATGTCGCCGGCGATGACGACCCCGAGGTTCGGCACGAGCGTGGTGAACGGGTAGTCGGCGATCTTGGGTCGAGCTGCGGAGATCGCGGCGATCAGCGACGACTTGCCGGCGCTCGGGAAACCGACCAGGCCGATGTCGGCGAGCACCTTGAGCTCGAGCGTGATCTTGCGCTGCTCCCCGTCCTCGCCGAGCAGGGCGAACCCGGGGGCCTTCCGCGAGGCAGACGCGAGCGACTGGTTGCCTAGACCGCCGCGACCACCGTGCGCAACGATGAGCTCCGCGTCATCGCCCACCAGATCCGCGAGCAGCTCGCCGGTGTCCGCATCGGAGACGACCGTGCCTTCCGGCACCGACAGGACGACGTCCTCCGCATGGGTGCCCGCGCGATAGTCCCCCCTGCCTGGTTGCCCGTTGGGCGCCACGCGCCGCGACTGACGGTGGTAGTCGACGAGTGTGGTCAGCCCGGGGTCCACCCGGATCACGACCGAGCCGCCGTTGCCGCCGTTGCCGCCGTCAGGACCGCCGAGCGGCTTGAACTTCTCGCGGTGGACAGAGGCACAGCCGTGGCCGCCGTTGCCGGCGATCACCGTGAGCGTGACGGTGTCCACGAAGGACGGGATTGCCATCGCGAACTCCTCACTTGGGCGTACGGGCTTTCTATCGTCCCACAGCGAGCGGGAGGGAACGTCATGACGCCGCGTCGTCGTCCGGATCGGGCGCCTCCGCGCCGTCCCGATCGGCCCACTCCAGCAGCGTGTCGAGCCGGTGATGCACGTCGTCGATTCCTGCGTGGAGGTCGCCGAGCTTCGCGAAGCGGGCAGGTACGGTCGCCAGCGTGAACTCAGCCGGTTCGACGTCCGCGACCTCGTTCCACGCGATCGGCGTGGAGACAGTTCCCGCGGGAACCCCCCGGATCGACCACGCGCTGGCGATCGTGTGGTCACGCGCGTTCTGGTTGTAGTCGACGAAGACGTGGGAGTCCGGACGGTCCTTGCGCCACCAGGTCGTCGTGACGTCGTCAGGAGCGCGCCGCTCGACCTCGCGGGCGAACGCGAGCGCGGCCCGGCGGACGTCCTTGTGGCCCCACTCGGGCACGATCCGTACGTAGACGTGCAGCCCGCTGCCGCCCGACGTCTTCGGGTAGCCGACGATCCCCAGCTCGTCGAGGACCTCGTGCACGACGCCCGCCACGCGCCGTACCGTCCCGAATTCGCACCGCGGCATCGGGTCGAGGTCGATCCGCCACTCGTCCGGGTTCTCCGTGGCGCTGCGACGGCTGTTCCACGGATGGAACTCGACGGTCGACATCTGCACGGCCCAGATGACCTGGGCCAGCTCGGTCACGCACAGCTCGTCCGCGGTGAGCCCGTACCGCGGGAAGTAGAGCTGTACGGTCTCGACCCAGTCCGGAGCGCCAGCAGGAAGCCGCTTCTGGTGGACCTTGCCCCCTGGCAGACCCTTCGGAAAGCGATGCAGCATGCACGGCCGCTCCCGAAGTGCGCGAACGATGCCGTCCCCGACCGACATGTAGTACTGAGCCACGTCAAGCTTGGTCCAGCCGTGATCCGGGAAGTACACCCGATCGGGGTTCGACAGGCGGACCGTTCGATCGCCGACCTCCAGCTCGATCGCGTCAGACATGGGCGGCGACCGGCTCTGGCTGCTCCGCCGCGATACGCGCCGGAAGGGTCGCGACGAGCCCGACCATGCCCACTGCCGCAGCGGCGCAAAGCCCGAAGGCCCAATGCAGACCATTCACATAGGCAGCCGTCTCGCCCACGCCCTGCGACGCGGACGCCGCCGCCTGCGACGTGAGCACCACCACAACGAGCGCGGTGCCCAGCGCACCGGCCACCTGCTGGGTCGCCCCGAGCAGCGACGAACCGTGCGAGTAGAGGTGCGACTTGAGCGACCCAAGGCTCATCGTGAACATCGGCGTGAACAGTGCTGCCAATGCGAGCGAGAGGGCGACGTGTGCGACGAGGACCATCCAGTACGGGGTCGTCGTATCCATCAGGGCAAACGCGGCCAGCGCGAACACCGCGAGCACACTGCCCGGGATCATGAGCACACGTGCGCCCAGGTGGTCGTAGATCCGGCCGATCGTGGGCCCCAACAGACCCATGGCCAGCCCACCTGGCATCACGAGGAGTCCGGTCGACAGCGGCGTCATGTGGCGGGCGTGCTGGAGGTACAGCTGGAGCAGCAGCATCGAGCCGATCATCGCGCCGAATGCGATCGCCATCGCCGCGAGGCTCACCGAGAAGACCCTGGTCCGCAATGTGCGTAGGTCGAGCAGAGGCTTGTCCACGCGCTGAAGGACGATCTGACGCCAGACGAACGCCGCAACGCCCAGCAGACCGACGACGATGAGCACGATGACCGACGCGCTGGCGTGGCTCATCTGGCTGAGTCCGTAGACCAGAGCTCCGAACCCGATGGCTGACAGGGCCGCACTCAGCCAGTCGATCGGGGTGCTCTGCGTCTCCCCCACGTTTCCCAACCGTCTGCTGCCGACGGCAGCGATGGTCACGGCGATCGGGAGGACGACAAGGAAGATCCAGCGCCAGCTGAGGAACTGCAGCACGATGCCGGACACGGCAGGCCCGAGCGCCGGCGCAACGGAGATGGCCAGGCTGACCATGCCCATGACCCGTCCACGGTCGTCCGGGCTGACGACCCGCATCAGCGTCGTCATCAGCAAGGGCATCATGACGGCGGTCGCCGACGCCTGGATGACGCGCGCGAACACCAGCACTCCGAAGGACCAGGACGCTGCAGCTAGGAGCGTTCCGACGCAGAAGGTGGTCATCGCCATCGCGAACGCCTGGCGGGTCGTCACACGTGACAAGAACCAGCCGGTGATCGGGATGATCACCGCCATCGTCAGCATGAATGCGGTCGACAGCCACTGCGCCAAGGACTCGTTGATCGACAGGTCGACCATGAGTCTCGGGATCGCGTTCATCATGATCGTCTCGTTGAGAATGACGACGAACGCGGCCGCGACGAGCCATCGCAGGACGGAGGAGTCGTGGCTGGACGTCATCACGAGCCACCCTTCACGGTGGATTGGCGGGGCATAAGCAGTCGTTTGGGGAACCTACGCGAGCCCGCTGACATTCCCTCTCGACAGCAACAGGGGCGGTCCCCTACGGGACGGCCCCTGGCTGGAAAGTCTTACTACTCAGCGACCGCCGTGGTGATGTTCACGACGCGGCGGCCGCGCTTGGTGCCGAACTGCACCTGGCCCTGCGCGAGTGCGAACAGCGTGTCGTCGCCACCGCGGCCGACGTTGTCGCCCGGGTGGAAGTGGGTGCCGTGCTGGCGGACGATGATCTCGCCGATGCCTACGGTCTGACCGCCGAAGCGCTTGACACCAAGCCGTTGGGCGTTGGAGTCACGGCCGTTCTTGGAGGACGATGCGCCCTTTTTGTGTGCCATGTGTCAACCCCTCACTTGATCCCAGTGACCTTGACCTGGGTGTACCGCTGACGGTGACCCTGGCGCTTCCGGTATCCGGTCTTGTTCTTGAACTTGATGATGCGGATCTTGGGACCCTTGGTGTCGCCGACTACCTCAGCGGTCACAGCGACCTTCTGGAGCTTTTCGGCGCTCATCGTGACGTCATCGCCGTCGACGAGCAGGAGTGGGGTCAGATTGACCACGTCACCCGCCTTGGCAACGATCTTGTCGATCTCCAAGACGTCACCCACGGCAACCTTGTGCTGGCGTCCGCCACTGCGCACGATCGCGTACACGCCTGACCTACTCTCTTCTTCGTCCATGGTGGAGCCTGCGCGCCGCGCGGCTCCTCAGCTGCCCACCGCCACGACATGTCAGGCAGGGCACCGAGGGGCAATCCTACGTGTCGAGGTTCGAAGGGGTCAAACCCGGCCCGATCCTTGCTAGTGCCGACGCCTCCGGTCGCCGCCGTCAGCGGGCGCCTGAGTCTCCACAGGCTCGTCGTGACGGTGGTAGCCGCGCCCGTGGCAGACCTCACAGGGCTCGGTGAAAGCCTCCGCCAGACCCGTACCGATCTTCTTCCGCGTCATCTGTACGAGACCCAGAGAGGTGACCTCCGCGACCTGGTGGCGCGTACGGTCCCGGCCAAGGCACTCGACGAGACGACGCAGCAGGAGCTCGCGGTTGTTGGGCAGCACCATGTCGATGAAGTCGATGACGATGATGCCGCCGATGTCCCGCAGCCTCAGCTGGCGGACGATCTCCTCCGCAGCCTCAAGGTTGTTGGCGGTGACGGTCGCCTCGAGGTTGCCGCCGGAGCCGGTGAACTTGCCGGTGTTGACGTCGATGACGGTCATCGCCTCGGTGCGATCGATGATGAGCGACCCTCCCGATGGGAGGAACACCTTCCGCTCGAGGGCCTTGGCGATCTGCTCGTCGATGCGGTGCTGGGTGAACAGGTCACCGTCCGCCTCGTGGTCCCACTGCTTGACGCGGTCCGCGAGGTGCGGCGCGACGTGGTTCACGTACGCGGACACCGTGTCGAACGCGTCGTCGGCCTTGCCGTTGCTGTCCACGACGAGCTTGGTGAAGTCCTCGGTGAACAGGTCGCGCACGATCCGTACGGTCAGGTCAGGCTCGCCGTACAGCATCTGCGGCACGGAGCCCTGCTTGACCTTCTTCTCGATGGATTCCCACTGCGCCTTGAGCCGGGTGATGTCGCGGACGAGCTCTTCCTCGCTCACACCCTCGGCAGCGGTACGGATGATCACCGAGGCGTCTTCGGCAACGAGGTCGCCGAGGATGTCCTTGAGCCGGTTCCGCTCCTGCTCCGGCAGCTTGCGGGAGATGCCGGACAGGTGACCGCCCGGCGCGTACACGAGGTAGCGGCCCGGCAGCGAGATGTGCGCGGTGAGACGGGCACCCTTCGCCCCGACCGGGTCCTTCGTGACCTGGACGAGGATGCTCTGCCCGGACGAGAAGACCTTCTCGACCTGGCGGCTCTGCCCCTCGGAGCCGAACGCGTCCCAGTCGACCTCGCCCGCGTAGAGCACGGCGTTGCGGCCGCGGCCGATGTCGACGAAGGCTGCCTCCATGCTCGGCAGGACATTCTGAACCTTGCCGACGTACACGTTGCCGATCAGCGATGTCGCCGATGCGCGGTCGACGTAGTGCTCGACGAGGACACCGTCCTCGAGAACGGCGATCTGGCTGAAGTCTTCGGCCTGGCGTACGAGCATCACGCGCTCGACGGACTCACGACGGGCCAGGAACTCGGCCTCGGAAAGGATCGGGGCGCGGCGACGTCCGGCTGCACGGCCCTCACGGCGACGCTGCCTCTTCGCTTCCATCCGCGTGGAGCCTTCGATGCCCGTGACCTCGTCCACCGGGGCGGCCGGACGACGGCGGCCACGAGGCTCCCGTACACGCACGACTACCTCAGTGGGATCGTCATCGGCTGCCGTGGCGTCCTCTCCGCGACGACGACGGCGGCGCCGGCGACGGCTGCTCGCGCTGACGGGCTCGTCGCCCTCCACCGCCTCGGACTCCTCGGCTTCGGCTTCCGCCTCGGGTTCGGTCTCCCCGTCCGTAGGCTCGTCGGACTCCGCGTCCACATCGTCCGGTCCGCGACGACGGCGACGTCCCCCACGACGTCGGCGCCGACGACGCGGCAAACCCTCGCCGTCGACATCGTCTGCGGCCTCGTCGTCTGCGAGCTCGGCCTCGTCCGGCGCCTCGGCATCGCCCAGCGCCAGCGACTCGTCTTCGTCTTCGTCCTCGGCCACCACGTCGTCAGGGTCGACGACGGCGTCGGTGCCTGGGTTCGAGAGGGCAGCGGTGATGGCGGCCAGATCGATCGGTGCCGGGGCGCCGGCCGGGCGGCTCGCGGCGCGCCTGCGACGAGGGGCACGTGTGCCCTCCAGCGCGAAGAGTGCCTTCGAAACCGAGTCATCCGACCCATGGGAGAAGATGGTCTCCGGCGCCGAGGGGGCAACCGGCTCGAGCTGCGGCTCGGGCTGGGGCTCAACCGGTTCGGTGGCCTTCGGCTCGACCACGGGAGCCCGCGTTGACTTGGCGCGCGACCGGCGAGGGCGCGACTCCACAGCGGCAGCGTCGGATGTCGTCGTGAGACCTGGTACGTCACCGGTCTCCTGCGGGGCAGTCACCGCGGGGAGCTCAGCCGGAGCGGAGGGGGACGGAGCCGGGGCGGCCGGAGCCGAAGCGGCTGCGGGCGGTCCTGCTGGGCGGGACACGGCGCGACGGCGGCGTGGCGCCCTCTGTCCGTCCTTCGGTGGATCTGTCTGCGGTACGTCAACCGTGTCATCGAGCATGTCTGCTCCATTCACCGGCACCGGATCCCGGCGCCGGAATCGGCGGCGCGGCTCGGGAGGGTGTCCGGTCGCCGCGCACGAAGTCATCTGGCCCGACGGACGCCACCTCACCGGCCGCCGCGGTCAGTCCCCCGGAGATCCAGGGGCACGTCGCGGTCACGCTGCGAAGCGATGTCCATCATTGGTGGACGTCTGGATGATGTCCTGCCGTGGGCCAGTATCGCACAGTCATCGGCATCGCTCGGCAGACTCGCGTCAGAGCTTCAGACGAGCGGGTCGGTGATGCGACCGTCGACGAAGGGCCCCTGCTCGATCCTCATGAGGAGCGGCGGCTGGTCCGTGGCGAGTTCTGGCGCGACGAGCCGGAGCCCTCTCACCACATCGTCGGGGCGGACGAGTGGGGTGCCGTGCAGGCTCAGCAGCGCGACGCGCGTTCCCTCGAGTGGAGCGAGCTCGACCACCGCGGCGCGGGCGTCGAACGTCCGCAGCCCCGACTTCGTCATCCGAGTCACCTCGACCGCGTCGCGGGCGAGAAAGTCCTCAACCGCGTGGGCGATGACGCTCGGCTCCCCGTCGATGAGGTCGATCTCCCAGCGCGACGCCTGGAGCAGATCCGTGAGCGACTGCGGCGTGGCCTCGACCACGGCGAGCACGTCGAGGCCAGGAGGAAGCGCTTCGTCGAGCGCGTCCCTCACGGCCTGCGGGTCGCACACCGTGGCGAGGGCGATCTCGAGGTACTCGGCCTCCGTCGCGGCACCGGTGGGCGACGCATTCGCGTACGAGATCCTCAGGTGCGGGTTGAACCCTGACGAGTACGCCATCGGCACTTGGGCTCGGACAAGCGCACGCTCGAAGGCCCGGGAGAAGTCACGGTGCGAAGTGAACCGCGCCCGGCCACGTTTCGCGTACCGCACACGAAGGCGCTGTACGGGAGGTGGCTGCTGTTCCGGCGGTTGGTTCTTCGACACCGGGCAACGATAGCGATCGGGCCGGACGAGGCACTTCGTTGTGCCCTGTCCGGCCCGATCGCCCTCGCTGGTACTACTTCATCGTGCCTTGAGACACGGATCCCTGAAGCTGGCGCTGGAAGATCACGTAGACCACAAGAACCGGCGCCACGGTGATGACCACTGCGGCGAACAGTGCGCCGAAGTTGACGTCGTACCCCGCGGACGAGGCGAACGCCGCCAACCCTTGGCTCAGCACGTAGTTCTTCTGGTTCGTGTTCAACGCCACCGGCAGGAGGAACTGGTTCCACAGGCCGAGGAAGTTCATGATCGCGACCGTGGCGAGGCCCGGCTTCGCCATCGGCAGCATGATCTGGAAGAACGTCCGCCACTCGTTGGCGCCGTCGATCGCCGCCGCCTCGCTGATCTCGTACGGCAGCTGCCGGAAGAACGCGTAGAGGAAGAAGACCGTGAACGGCAACGCGAACGCCACGTAGGTGATGGCCAGGCCGGGCAGCGTGTTGAGCAACCCGAAGTTACGCAGCACGAAGAACAGCGGCACGATCGCGAGGAAGATCGGGATCATCAGACCGCCCAGCATCATGTAGTAGATGATGCGGTTCCCTGGGAAGTCGAAGCGAGCCAGGATGTACGCGCACATCGACCCCAAGAGCATGACGAGGACCAGCGCCGAGCCGACGACGAAGATCGTGTTGAAGAAGAAGTTCCCGATCCCCGCGGTTGTCCACGCCTCGCTGTAGTTCACGAACTGAGCTTTGGCCGGGAGCTGGAAGGGGGACGCGAAGATCTCCGAGGTCGTCTTGAACGACGTCATCAACGTCCACAGCAGCGGCAGGATGACGATGATCGCCCAGATCGACAGGACGACGTGGCTGCTCACCGCGATCGACCGCTCGGCGGCTGTGACGTGCTTGCGGACCGGAACTACGGCCTGGGTGCTCATGCGAGGGTGATCCTGTCCTTGCCGCCGGAGACTCGGTTCACAGTGAAGACGACCGCTGCGAAGAGAACGGTCATGAGGCCCATCACGACGCCCATGGCACAGGCGACGCCGAACTGGCCCTTGTTGAACGCCGTCGTCAGCAGCTCCTGACTCATCGTCAACGTGGAGTTGTTCGGGCCGCCTTGTGGGTTCAACGCTTGCGCGTAGACGAACGCGTCGATCGCCATGATCCCGAGGTAGATGTAGGCGGTCTGGACGTTCTCACGGATGAGCGGGACGGTGATGCTGATGGCGGTACGGAACCGGCCCGCGCCGTCGATCCGTGCCGCTTCGAAGATCTCCGCCGGGATGCCCTTGATGGCGGCGATGAACAGCACCATGTAGAAGCCGACGAAGCCCCAGACGATGACGAACATCATCGTCGGCATGGCCGTACGGATGTTGCCGAGCCAGGGGAACGACTTGAAGTTGGAGAAGCCGAGCCCGGTGAGGATCCCGTTCACCAGGCCGCTGCTCGGGTCGAAGATCAGGTTCCACATGATGCCGGTGATGATGGCCGGCATTGCGTACGGGAAGAACGAGATGACCCGGTAGAACCCCGCGCCCTTGATGCCGCGGATCTGGCCTGAGCTCGCGCCGCCGACCGTGACCAGCGTGGCCAGTGCCAGCGAGAGGACGATGATGATGAGCGGTACGACGACGGCGAGAAGCGCGTTGTTGTACATCGCCTTCTGGAAGGTGTCGTCGGACAGGATCTTGACGTAGTTCGCCAGGCCAACCGGCTTGAAGTCGGCGGTGAAGCCGCTCCAGTCCGTGAACGAGTAGCTCACGGCCTGGATCAGGGGCGAGACCACGAACGTGATGTACAGGGCGAGCGGCAGACCCAGGAAGACCACGAACAGCGAGATCTTGTCGAAGGTCAGGTTGCGCCGCCACCTCCCCGCGCGGCGATCAGCCGCGGGGGGAGGGGAAACAGACGTTGGAGCAGCAGGCCACGATGTGCTGGAGTTCCCCGCCATCGACATGTACAAACCCCCTGCGCCAACGAGGCGCCTAAAAGTGGTTACGAGACCTGGAGCTTCTTCACGCTGGAGTCGTTAGCCACCTTGTCGACGATCGCCTGAAGACCCTTACGGGCATCATCCGCCGACATCTGCCCTTCAAGGAAGGAGTTCATGACTACCAGGTTGGCCTTGTTGATGCCGTAGTAGTCGATGAACTGCCAGCTGAAGGTGTTGTTCCCCGCGGTGGCGAGGAGCTTGCTCTGCGAGACGAGTGCCGTCGAGCCGAAGCCGTCCGCAGGGACGGTGTCCTTGACGACGGTCAGGGCGAGACGGGTCTTGGCGAAGTTGGTCGCCGCGGCGTTGCTGAGCATCGCGCGCAGTACCTCCTTGCCACCGGCCATGTTCGCGCCCTTGCTCGGGACGACGAACGGCTCGCCCGCGGTCGCGTGGAGCGAACCGGCCGGCATCTTCGGCGACGAGGTGACCGTGAGCTCGTTCGTACCGGTCATCTGGAAGTCGGCCTT
>JADGPB010000026.1 GCA_017882655.1 Propionibacteriales bacterium | reverse complement strand
GTCTACGACGACGGCCGCCTCGGTGAGGTCTTCCTCAAGCTCGGCAAGCAGGGTTCGACGCTTGCCGGCGTCATGGACGCCTTCTCCATCGCGATCTCGATCGCGCTGCAGTACGGGGTGCCGTTGGAGACGTTCGTCCAGAAGCTGACGAACCTCAAGTTCGAGCCTGCCGGCATGACGGACGACTCGGACGTGCGGATCGCACAGTCGGTCATGGACTACATCTTCCGTCGGCTGGCGCTCGACTACCTGGCGTACGAGGAGCGCACGGAGCTCGGCATCTACACGGCCGGCGAGCGTGCGCGGTACGTGTCGACCGGTTCGTACATGTCGGAGGAGGACGAGGCGCAGCTGCTCGAGTCGGAGACCCTCCGTAACGACGACGGCGACAACGTCCGCATCAATGGGGACGGCCCGCGGCAGCCGGCCCTGGTAGAGGCGACGCCCCACACGAGCGCCGAGATGATGGAGCTGACGTTCGGCCACGCCGTCGACGCCCCGCTCTGCCTCACCTGCGGCACCAAGATGCGCCCCTCGGGTAGCTGCTACGTCTGCGAGGGCTGCGGCTCGACGTCCGGCTGCAGCTGATCGATCGACGGAACACACCGGGGCCCTTCCTCTCGAGGAGGGGCCCCGTTCCGTATCCATCGTCCGCCACGCGGTGACAACTGCCCAGATGCCAAACAACGCCCCGAATTCGGGGTTCCGGGTCCACACCACTAAGTTCATAGAGTGATCCTGCGTCCTATGATCGCCCGCACCTTCTGGGCTTTCTCCCGCTACAGGCTGCGGTCAGAGCCTCTGCCGATCGAGGGGTCCGCGGTGCTGGTCGGAGCTCCGCACACCTCCAACTGGGATTTCGTCTTCATGCTGGCGATCTGCTGGCGACACGGGTTCGCGCCGCTGTGGCTCGGCAAGCACACGCTTTTCAAGGCACCCTTCGGCCCGATCATGCGAGCCCTCGGCGGGATCCCGGTGAACCGCGCCCATCCCGGCAGGCTGGTCGATGACGTGGTGTCCCGCATGCGAGTCGGGAAGCACTTCCTGGTCGTGACCCCTGAGGGCACCCGGGCGCGTGGAAAGCTGTGGAAGTCAGGCTTCTACCGGATCGCGAGCGATGCGGGACTGCCCGTGGTCCTCGCGTACGTGGACTCGGCGACCCACACCGCTGGGCTGGGCCAGACGATCACGTTGACCGGTGACGTCAAAGCGGACATGGACGTCGTCCGTGAGTTCTACGCCGACAAGCACGGCATCCGGCCGGACCTCTTCACCCCGCCGATGCTGCGTGAGGAGTCCAGACCGACCCTGGGTGGGTAGCCTTCGATCATGACGCTCGACGACGCCTGCGGGTGGTTCGACCTCGATGCCGAGGACACCGCCGAGGTGGTCGCGGCCGCTGCTCAGATCAAGGCGGACGAGGAGCTCTCCTCGAGGCTGGCAGACGTCGTTCGGCAGCTGACCGACCACTTCGAGGAGCTGAGGCCATGGAAGCTCCTCGACCTCCCGGCAATGTTCGACCCTGTCACGGAGCCGGACGCACCAGCCGCTCTGCGTTGGCTGTACGTGGTCGCGTTCGCAGAGTTCCTTCCCACGACGCTGGAAGCCCACGCGCGGCGAGGCGTCCCAGAGTCGATCTCACGCGCGACGCTCGCCGACGTCGGACGGCACGTACGGATCGCCCGCCGTCTGTACGGGGTCCGCGCCTGCATCGAGCAGGACTGGCTGCAGGCCCATCTGCGCGGCCTCCTGTACGACCTGGGCCGACTGCAGTTCAACCTCGCCCCGCTGGAGCTCGACCAGGCTGACCTCGACGACGCGGGGGTCGACGCCACACCGGGCTCCGTCGTCGTCGAGACGCACATCCCCGAGACCGGCCCGCTCGATCCGGACGCTGTCGCCGCGTCCCTTTCCCGCGTCCAGGGCTTCTTCGCCCGGTGCTACCCCGAGCTCGGCACGATCCGGTACGCGACGTGCGACTCGTGGTTGCTCGATCCGCAGCTGGCCGGCATCGTCCCCGACTCGAACATCGCTCGATTCGGCGCGCGCTACCGACTGTTCCCCCCGGCCAGGGTCTCGGACCAGTCGGCCCTCGACTTCGTGTTCCGCGCACCGACCACCCCCCGCGTGGATCTGCCTCGGGAGACCCGGCTCCAGCGGGGACTGCTCGACCACCTTGACGGCGGAGGACACATCGAGGCGCGATACGGCTGGCTGGCCCTTCCGAAGGCGGCGTTGTCAACCGACTGAGCGGGTCGTGCGTCCTCACAGCGTTCACATGCTGAGAGGACGAACATGCCAACCACGCTTATCCGCACGGTCCTTCCCCTGGCGCTCGGCTGCGCCCTCCTGGGTGGGTGCTCGAGCCTGAGCAGCTCCACCGCCCAGGGCGACACGGCCAACGGGACCAGCAACTCCCGCGTCTCAGATGCGGGTGCGCTGCCTGCGCAGACGACCGAGACCCAGACCAAGACCGGCGGCACCATGCCGGAGACACCTGTGGTCGACAGCCAGAAGATCATCCGTTCGGCCACCATGACCGTGGTGGTCAGCGACGAGTCCTCTGCCGCCGCGAGGCTTCGCGCCATCGCGACGTCCCACGGGGGCGTGATCACCACGGAGAACGTCGTGAGCGGCGGCGAGAAGTCGTACTACGCCACGTCGACGATCGTCCTCAATGTGCCGGCGGACGAGCTCGATGGCGCGCTGACGGACATCGCGGCCGTAGGAGAGGTCACGCTCCGCACCATCCAGAGCACCGACGTCACCGCGAAGGTCGCCGACGTCGAATCCCGCATCACCACGATGCGCGCGTCGATCGCCCGGATGCAGGAGCTCCTGAAACGTGCCGGCTCGGTGACCGAGATCGCCCAGGTGGAGACCGAGCTCACGAACCGTGAGGCTGATCTGGAGTCGCTGCTGGCCCAGCAGAAGGCCCTCGCGCAGCGGGTCGCTCAGAGCCCCATCACCGTCACCTTGACCCGTGTGGCCGTCGTCGAGCCCAACCCGGTCCCCGAAACGGGCTTCGTCGCCGGGCTTAAGGCTGGTTGGCACGCCTTGAAGGTGTTCGGGGTGGCACTGCTCACCGTGGTCGGTGCTCTGCTGCCGTTCCTCGCGGTGCTCGCTCTCATCGGGGCGCCCGTGGTGTGGCTGGTGCGCCGTCGCGGGGGAGCGAGGCCCAAGGTCGCGGCCGAGTCCAACCATCGCGAGGACGCGCCCACGCTCTGACCACGCGTACGACTGACGCCGGTTCCCGCACTGGGCCGGCGTCAGTTGCTGCCCGGGTCAGACTCGGCCAGGTGGCCCTATCGTCGTCGCTAGGGTGGTCGGCATGGGTGCCCGGACGTACGGAGTCGTCGGTGGCGCCGTCGTGGTCGTCCTCACCTTGGGACTGGGCACGAGAACCGGCATCGGCAGCCCAGGCACCATCGACCCCCACGGACCGTTGCTCGAGCTGCCGAGCTCCAATGCCCAGCAGCTCCCCTCGATGACGCTCACCCCGAGTCCGACCACAGAGCCATTGCGGGGCCTGGTCGTCCCGCACTGGGTGTACAGCGCCCTCACCGTCCTGGCGGCCGGTCTGCTCCTCGTCCTTGCCGGCTGGTTCATCTGGCGGGTGGCGCAGCAGATGCAGCGTGGCCGCCGCCTTGCAGCCGCCGCCGCCAGCACGGCGGGTACGGAGATCGACGAGATCCCGATGTCGTCGTTCGCCGACACCATGGAGGCGTCCCTGGACGACCTCAGGGGCGGGCTGGACACCGACGACGTGATCCTCGAGTGCTGGCGTCGGCTCGAGTCGCTGGGCGAGCATGCGGGAGCGCCACGACGCGACAGCGACACCTCGACCGAGTACGTCGAACGGCTCCTCGCCGGCGTCCCGAGGGCGGCCTCGGATCTTGACGTCCTGGCCCGCCTGTACAGGTCGGCCATGTTCTCGGGCCTCTCCTCCGATCCGGGCGCCCGTGCGACGGCGATCGAATGTCTCGAGCACCTCTCCGCCGCCTTGAGCGAAGGGGTGAGCAGTGGCGCGTGATCGGCGCCTGACGGTCTCGGGCCGCCTGGTCACCTCAGCCGCGGGCCGCCTCCTCGTGTCGTACGGGATCGCGGGGACGGTGCTCACCGTCGTCGTCGTCGTCGTCGGTGGTGTGCTCGGTGTGAGCTTCAACCCTGTCGTCCTGATCCTGCTGACGCTGATAGCGGCCGTCGTGATCTGGCTCGTCGTCGTCATCGAGGACTGGGCGCCACCGCTGCGGTGGGAGGACGTCCGGTTCCCGTCGTCCAGCCTCCACGTGGGCTCGGACAGCCGCACCCGGCGCCTGGCCTCGCTCATCGCGTCCTCCGACGAGGTGCACCAGATGAGCCACCGGGCGCTGCGCGACCTGCTCGGGGAAATCACCGCGTCGCGACTCGTCCGGCTGCACGGCGCCGACCCCGCCGACCCGTACGCGTCACCAGTCCTCAGCCGCCCCCTGCGGACGTATCTCACACGACCCACCAGCTTGGTCCCGCCGCTCAGCCGACGGGTTCTGCATTCCTACCTTGAGGAGATCAGCCGGCTATGACTGAACCGTCGCTCACGCTCGCCGAGGCGTCCGGCCTAGCCGCCGCAGTCCTCGATCAGGTCGAGCGGGCTGTCATCGGCAAGCGCGACGCGCTGCGTCTCGTCCTGGCAGGCGTGCTGGCGGGCGGTCACGTGCTCATCGAGGACCTGCCTGGTCTGGGGAAGACCGTCGCCGCGCACAGCCTCGCGACTGCTCTGGGTCTTACGTACACGCGCGCCCAGTTCACGCCCGACCTGTTGCCCAGCGACCTCACCGGCGGCTACATCTACGACCAGCGCGCCAGCGAGTTCGTCTTCCGGCCGGGCCCGGTGTTCACCGGTCTCCTGCTCGCCGACGAGATCAACCGCACCCCGCCCAAGACCCAGTCGGCACTCCTGGAAGCGATGCAGGAGCATCGGGTGTCCGTCGAGGGGCACACGTTCGACCTGCCCCGGCCCTTCCATGTGCTGGCCACGGCGAACCCGATCGAGCACGAAGGCACGTACCCGCTCCCCGAGGCTCAGCTCGACAGGTTCTTGATGCGGCTCTCCTTCGGCTATCCGTCCGCGACCGACGAGGTCGACGTGCTCGCGCGGCGCATCGAACGGCGGAAGGAGGAGGCCACCATCGACGCGGTGCTGGACCCTGAGCGGCTGTTGGCCGTCCAGGACGCCGTCGAGGACATCTACATCGCGCCGTCTGTACTGCGTTACGTCGTACGGCTCGTCTCCGCCACCCGCGTCGACCAGTCCGTGATCGTGGGGGCATCCCCGCGCGGGTCGCTGGCGCTGGTCGCCTGCTCCCGCGCCGTGGCGCTGCTCGACGGCCGCAGCTTCGTGGCGCCGGAGGACATCAAGGCCGTGGCGCACGGCGCCCTGGACCACCGGATCACGCTCCGTCCCGAGCTGTGGCTCAGCGACGCCACGGCGGCGGCCGTCGTCGAGATGGCCCTCAACGAGACCCCGGTCCCCGATGCGAGCGATCTGCGGCCGCAGTGACCGAGCTCCCGATCCGGCCGACGCCGGCGCTCGTACGGTCCCTCGTGCTGGGGACCCTCTTCGCGCTCGGCGGCATCGTGCTGGGTCAACCTGGCGCCGCGGTCATGGCCGTACCGTTCCTCGTCCATATCGTCTGGGCGCTGCTGACCCGCGCCCGTACCGACGTGGTCCGAGTACGCACGCGGCCGCGGCTCGTCGCCGTCCACGAGGAAGACTCGGTGCCCGTACGGATCGTGGCTGATCGGCCGGGATGGTGGCTCGCGGTGTCGTGGCCGCTGCGGTTCGGTCTGAGGCTCGCTCCGAGGGCCGGGGCCGTCATCGACACCACCGACGCCAAGGTCGTGGTGGAGCCGCACACGTGGGGCCGCTACCTCGTCGGGCCGCCCGAGGTCGCTGTGATGGACGCGTCGGGCTCGTGGCGAGCCGCGGGCGAGGGCACCCCTGCGTACGTGGTGGTCCGGCCAGCGGCAGCCAGCCTCGTCGGTTCGAGCGGCGTCACCCGTCCCATCGGTATGGCCGGCAGCCACTCGTCGGCGTCGCCGGGGGAGGGGAGCCAGCTCGCCGAGCTGCGCGAGTTCCGCCTCGGAGACCGCCTCAAGAGGATCAACTGGCGGGTGACCTCGCGCACGGGCCGGCTCCACGTCGCGACGATGCTCACCGAGAGAGACACCGACGTCCTCCTGGTCATGGACACCCTGCACGACGTGCCAGGGTTCACCGCGACCGACGCGACCTCGCTTGACCTGGCGGTACGAGCGGTAGCCGCGCTCTCGCGCCACTACCTCGGCTACGGCGACCGGGTCGCGGTGCACGACATCGGGCGCCGGATGCGCCACGTCCGTGCGGGGAGCGGCCCTCGGCAGCTGCTCGTCACCATCGACGCCCTGTCGAGGATCGACCGCGGCACGAACCCCGCGTACCGTGGCCGCCCGATCCGCGGCGTCACGCCCGGCACGCTCGTCTTCTTCTGCTCACCGCTGATCGACGAGGCATCGACGACGGAGGTCGGCCGGCTGCGCCAGCTGGGGTGCGAGGTCGTGGCGATCGACACCCTGCCGGCCGACATCGGGACGACCCGGTGGTTGAGTCGCCGGCGGCGCCGGGACAGGACCTGGCTCGACGAAGCCTGGGTGGTGCGTCGTCTCGAGCGGGAGGAGACGTTCGCGCGGCTGCGGCAGGCAGGGGTCCCAGTCGTCGCGTGGCGGGGCACTTCCTCGTTGGCGGGCGTCCTCGCCACGATGGAGCGGTCAAGGCGCGCCCCCCGAATGGCGAGGAGGCGCTGATGGCCGAGTACGTCGCCGAGCTGATCGATCGGCTCCGTACGGTCAGCCTCCACCAGTGGCTCACCAAGCTCGTGGTCGCGCTGGCCGGGACCGCGCTCATCGCGGTCTGCGCCCTGGCGACCGGTTCCGTACTCGCCGGTGTCACCCCTGCCGTCACCGGGCTGCTTCTCGCGTGCGTCCTGATCTGGCCGGAGTCGATCGCCTCCATCGCCTTCCTCGGGATCTGCTCGCTGTGGTGGCTGCTCGCGTGGCACGGGTCGATCTGGGCGACGGTGCCCGTGGCGGCACTGATCGGGCTGGTGCATCTCCTCGCCGCCTTGGCTACTGGGCCCTCTCATGGGGTCGTGCGGCTCGCCGCGGTGCGGTTCTTCGGATCGCACATCGGCGGCTACGTGCTGGCCACCGCTGCCGTGGCAAGCGTCGTCGTCGCCTTGAGCACGGTGCCGACGTCCCGGTACGTCGCCTGGGCGGCCGTGGTGGCGACCTGCGTCGCGACGCTCGTTGCCACGCTCGTCGCGGGCAGCATCGACGAAGCGGGTCACGTGGTGGTCGATGAGCCCCTCGACGACGAGCCCTTCGTCCCCGAGGACCTCGCCTGAGATACGGAGTCAGCCGCGCAGCTCGAGCCGCTTGGAACGAAGCCGCTCAACGACTGCCGCGTCGGAGGCCGCGGCGGCGACGGTCCATGCCATCGCGACCGCAGCCTGTGTCATGACGTCGTACGCCTCGTCGGTGCCGGCCGCTGCGGCGTAGTCGGCCGAGTGCAGCGACCCCGTCACTCCCGGCAGCCGCACCCAGGGATGCAGCGCCGGGACGGTCCGCGAGACGTTGCCCATGTCCGTCGATCCGCCCGCCAGCGGTACGCCCGCAGCCGGATCCAGCCCCAGACCGTCGAGCGCGTCGCACCACAGCGCACCGAGCAGGTCGTCCTGGAGCAGCGGCAGGTACGGGCGGCCGACCGGCAGAAGAGTCAGCTCGCACTCGGTGGCGAGCGCCCCCGCCTCGAGGCACCGTAGAACGCGGCTCAAGAGGGCCTCGTACTCCGGAGTGGTCCACGCCCTGCACTCGAACTCGATCGTGGCGTGGTCGGGGATGACGTTCGGCACGGAGCCCGAGCGGACCACATTGGCGCTCAGGCGGTGGTCGCTGGGAACCTGCTGCCGAAGGAGCGCCAGCGCGACCTCGGCGACGATCACGGCGTCGGTTGCGTTGCGGCCGAGGTGTGGGGCGGCGGCGGCGTGCGCGGCCTTGCCGGTGTAGGTGGCCAGGAACTGGCCGATGGCCTGGCTCGACGTGCCGCGCGGGTCGAGGCGGATGCCGTCCGGGACGGTGTGGATCATGATCGCCAGGTCGACGTCGTCGAAGACGCCCTCTGTGATGAGCGGGATCTTCCCGCCGCCGCGCTCCTCAGCCGGACACCCGACCGCCAGCACGGTGAGGCCGAGGTCGTCCGCACGAGTGGCGAGCGCCAGGGCGGCGAGGGCTCCGGCGCCGGAGATGAGGTGGTGCCCGCAGGCGTGACCGATCTCGGGCAGAGCGTCGTACTCGAGGCAGACCGCGACCGTCGTACCGCCAGATCCCGCCCGGGCGACGAATGCCGTCGGATCGCCGAGAGCCGCATCGATGACGAAGCCGTGTCCGGTGAAGAGCTCCACCAGGCGCGCCACGGCGCGATGCTCCTCGTCGGCGGTCTCGGGATCGGAGTGGATGGCGCGCGCCATCGCCTCCACGTCCGGCCGCAACGCCTCCACCGTGGTCCGGAGATCGTCTCGGACGGTCATGGTCACCTCTCGATCGGTTGGGGCCACGCTAACAACACGGGTGCCTTGTCGTTCGACCGGTCGTGCGGGACGGGACAAGTCCCGGAAACCGTTCCATCCCCGGGGCATGTAGCGGCAGGATGCAGACGTCAGCACGCGTGTGCTCCCAGCACGCTCGAACGAGAGAAGTGTCGATGCAGCTTCGCGAGGACGCCACCTGGTCACTCGTCGTCCCGACGTCCATGGGCGTGCGGATCACCCCGGAGAACGGCCAGGCGGTCCACGTCTCCAGCCGGTTCGTGATGCAGGCCACCTCTGCGGAGACCAACGTGGCGAGCGTCCCCAGCTACCTCGGGCTGCCCACACTGGCGCTCACCAACTTCGTCGCGGGCAGCCCGATCTCCGCGTTCATCAAGGCTGATCTGCGGGCCCGCAACATGTCGTACCGCGGACCTGACCTGCCGCAGGGGGGTCCCTGGGGGTACCGGCACCAGTTCAACATCGCCGACTCGGGGTTCGGCAGCCGTGGGCCGCGCGTCTGGAACGACCGTGCCGGTGAGGTGGGACTCGACCTCGACGTGAAGGACTTCGACCTTGACCAGCTCTTCGGCGCCGAAGGCGTGAAGGTCCTGCACATGTCAGGCCTTGTCGCGGCGCTGTCGCCGAACACCAAGGAGTTCTGCCTTGCGCTCGCGCGCGCCGCGAAGGCGCACGGCACCGCGATCTCCATGGACATGAACTACCGAGCCACGTTCTGGAAGGGTCGCGAGACCGAGCTGCGCGAGGCGTTCACCGAGATCGCGGAGGAGTGCGACGTCCTCATCGGCAACGAGGAGGACTTCCAGCTCTGTCTCGGCATCGAAGGCCCCGAAGCCGGCGGCACCGGTCTCACCGACCAGGTCGCCTCCTTCAAGGAGATGATCGGCCGGATCCGTACCCGCTTCCCGCACGCCCAGTTCATCGCCACGACGCTGCGTGAGGTCGTCAGCGTCAACGAGCACATCTGGGGCATGGTCGTGTACGGCGACGGCGAGTTCCATGTCGCCGAGCCGCGGTCCATCGGCGTCCTCGACCGCATCGGCGGCGGCGACGGCTCGGTCGGCGGCATGCTGTACGGCATCCTCAAGGGCTGGTCGGCCGAGCAGTGCATGCAGTTCGGCTGGGCCACCGGCGCTCTCGCGGCCGCGTCGGCCACCGACTACGGCGCACCCGCCGACGAGGACCAGGTCTGGTCGATCTGGAAAGGCAACGCACGCGTCCAGCGCTGAGTACACCTCCTCGGCGAGAGACCCTGTACCGCTCGGCGAGAGACCCTGTACCGCTCGGCGAGAGACCCTGTACCGCTCGGCGAGAGACCTGGGCACAAGTGCCACCCTGCTCGCTGCATATACAGTCAGGGTCGATTAGGGTGTCACTGTTCAGTCTCAAGGAGGTGCTCGGACGGTGACGTCGGTGCTGGCGATCGACCAGGGGACCCAGTCCACGAAAGCGTTGATCGTGGGACGGGATCATCGCGTCACGAGCCGTGGCGCCGCACCACTGGACCGTACGTTCCCTCGGACCGGCTGGGTCGAGCAGGACGCTGAGGCGATCTGGCACTCGGTCGTCGCCGCAACGGAGGGGATCACCGAGCAGGTCGACGGCATCTCCCTCTCCACGCAGCGGGAGACCGTCGTCGCCTGGGATGCGTCGACCGGGCTGCCGCTCGGACCAGCGCTCTCCTGGCAGGACCAGCGGGCTGTCGCGATCTGCGAACGACTCGCGCACCTCGCCGGTGTCGTGTCCTCCCGCACCGGACTGCTGCTGGACCCGATGTTCTCGGCCGCGAAGATCGCCTGGCTGCTCGATGCGTACGACCACGACCGCAGCGGTGCTCGTACCGGCAAGGTCAAGGTCGGCACGATCGACTCGTGGCTGCTGTGGCGCCTCACCGGCCAACACCTCACCGAGGCTGGGAACGCCAGCCGTACCTCGCTGCTCGACATCGCCGCAGTCGCGTGGGATCCCGAGCTGTGCGAAGGCTTCGGCGTACCGATCGAGTGCCTGCCCAAGGTCGTCTCCTCGATGCCGCTGGTGCCCATGACGATGGCGCTGGGTCCGGCCACCGCAGGCACCCCCGTCGCTGCGGTGCTCGGCGACTCCCACGCCGCGCTCTTCGCGAACGCGGGGTGGCTCCCCGGATCGGTGAAGGCCTCGTACGGGACGGGCTCGTCGATCATGGCGGTCTCAGACGCGGACGTCGCCGAGGGGCTGTGCCGCACGATCGCCTGGGATGGTCCCGCAGGCGTGACCCGGGCGCTCGAGGGCAACATCCGCTCGAGCGGTGCCACACTCACCTGGCTCTGTGACCTGCTCGGGGTCTCCGCACCGCAGCTGTCCGACCTGGCGGCCGACGGGACGCCCACGGTGCATCTCGTTCCCGCGTTCGGCGGACTCGGTGCGCCTTACTGGGATGCCCGGGCTGTCGGCGTACTCGATGGTCTGGACATGGGCACCGGTCGCGCCGACCTTGCCAGGGCCGCCCTCGAGTCCGTCGCGTTCCAGGTCTCGGACGTGCTCTCCGCCGTGAGTGCGGCCGGCACGCCAGCCACGACCGTGCTCGCCGACGGGGGCGCCACCGCCAGCGACCTGCTGATGCAGTGGCAGGCCGACATCGCGCAGGCGCGTGTCGTCGTCTCGGACGAACCGGAGCTGTCGGCGCTCGGCAGCGCCGATCTCGCGGGCGTCGCCCTTGGCGGCTGGACCGTCGCCGACCTCGAGGCCCTCGAGAGGCCTCGCCACGAGTTCACCCCGGCCACCTCATCGGCCGAGTCAGTCACCGTACGAGACGGCTGGGCCCTTGCCGTGGCCCGCGCCCGTCTGACACGAAAGGAACGCTCATGACAGTGAAGTTCGGAGCAGACATCTGGCACTTCGCCAGCTACGTCGACCGGTACGCCACGGACGGCTACGCCGAGCCCATCGGGATGCTCGAGATGATCGACCGCGCCGGTGAGGTGGGCGACCTGAGCGTGGTCGACCTCAACTACCCGTTCCCCAGCTGTGACGCCCCGCGGCTGGCTTCGGACGCCCTGTTCGGCGACCTGGCCGGCTGACGACGCAGACGGCGACGGAGGCATTCGTGGCGTACGTTCAGCCGGCCAGCCGGCTTCGGCTCGTGACGCGGGTGGCCCGCATGTACCACGAGCAGGGTCTCAAGCAACCCCAGATCGCGGAGCTGCTGCACGTGTCACAGGCCAAGGTGTCGCGCCTGCTCAAGAGGGCTGAGGAGCTGGGCATCGTCCGGGTGGTGATCGTGCCGCCGCCCGGCGGCCACTCCGAGCTCGAAGAGGCGCTGGTCGCCCGGTACGGGCTTCTCGACGCGGTCGTGGCTGATGCGCCTTCCGGCGACGAGAAGGCGATCACCAGCGCGGTCGGGGCGGCCGCCGCCTCGTACCTCGAGGACGTCCTGCTCAGCCATGAGCGGATCGGCATCTCCTCGTGGAGCGAGACGCTGCTGGCGATGGTCAACGTGCTGGGCAAGAGGCCGCAGCCTGTCGCCGACAGCGTGACCCAGGTGATCGGTGGCGTCGGCATCCCGGAGGCGCAGGTGCAGGCCACACGGCTCACCGAGCAGCTCGCGGTACTCACCGGCGGGCAGCCGTCGTTCCTGCCGACGCCCGGTGTGGTGTCCGGCTCGGCGCTGCGCGACGCGATGCTCGCCGAGCCGTACGTGACGCACGTCGTCGAGGAGTGGAGCCGCCTCACCGTGCTGCTGGCCGGCATCGGCAGCCTCGATCCGTCCCCGCTTCTTCGCAGGTCGGGCAACGCGATCGCCGAGTCTGAGCAGGACGTGCTCCGCGGCCTCGGTGCGGTCGGGGACATCTGCCTGCGGTTCTTCGACGCCGACGGCGGCCAGATCCACTCCGACCTGGACGGTCGCGTCGTCGGCATCGAGGCCGAGGCCCTGCTGGCGGTGCCGAGGCGGATCGGCGTCGCGGGCGGGCCGCGGAAGCACTCCGCGATCCGAGCCGCAGTGCTCGGCGGATGGGTCAACGTCCTCGTGACGGACGTCGGGACAGCGGAGACGCTGCTCGCCTGAGCGTCCTTCCCAGTAAGACTGCGTCCGGTGCTGGATGTCCCAGCGGGTGTGGACCTACAGGCTGAGCGCGCCGAGGATGCTGAAGGACGCCTGAGTGCGGACCACCGTCGGTGCACCGAAGCCTGTCTCGCTCAACAGTTGCGTGAACTCGTCTAGGGAGCGCTCCCGCCCGTGCAGATTCACCATCATGTTCATGTCGGAGAGGTAGTGCAGCGGGCCGGAGCCCGGCTCCAGTAGTCGCTCGATGACCATTAGGCGCCTACCCGGTTCCATCGCCGACCGGACCGCGGCGAGGATCTGTCTACAGGCCTGGTCGTCCCAATCGTGCAGCACCTGCGATAGGAGGTATACGTCGCCGCCGGCCGGGACGCGGTCGAAGAAGCTGCCGCCCACCACCTGTACCCGTCCAGCCATCGCCGCCAGCGTGTCACCGGCCCCAGCCACCACCTCGTCCTGATCGAAGAGCAGGCCTGAGAGAGTGGGATACCGCTGGAGGAGGGCGGCCAGCAGGGCGCCGTTGCCGCCCCCGACGTCCACCACGATCGCGGCCTCGGACAGGTCGCCAACTGATTCCCGTGCG
>JADGPB010000324.1 GCA_017882655.1 Propionibacteriales bacterium | reverse complement strand
GACCGCAGCGGTCACGACGAACACCATCACGACAGGAGTGAGCGCTGTCGGCTCGCTGGCAGCTGCGACCACCCAGGACCTCGGTTTCCCTGGCGGCGGTCTGCTGTCGTCGGTCGCCGTCCACGTGGGTGACCAGGTCAAGGCAGGTCAGCTGCTGGCGACCATCGACGACTTCACGCTTCGGCAGGTCCTGGTGCAGCAGCAGGCGAACCTGACCGCCCAGCAGGCCCTGCTCGGCAAGCTCACCGCGAGCCCGTCCACGTCGGGGGCCCAGAGCACACTCGCTCAGGCCCAGCAGATCCTCAACGCGACGAAGAGTCAGATCGCCGCAACAGGAACAGCGGACGACGTCGCGATCACGCGCGCAAACGCCCAGCTCGACGCGGCCCAGAACCTCGCGACCGCGGCGCAGGCCGTGGTCGACGCCGCTCGGGCAGGGTGCAGCACCACCCCCTGCGCCGCGCTGGCCACTGCGGAGACGAGCCTCGCCACCGCCAACCAGGGCGTCGAGACTGCGAAGACGTCCGTGGCGACGGCCGGGCAGAAGAAGAGCACCGATGCAGCAACCGGCCAGGTCTCGGTCGCCTCGGCACAGCAGGGCGTCATCGGCGCGCAGAACAGCGCTGGCTCGAGCAGCTCGGACAGGCCGTACTCCATCGAGCAGCAGCAGGCCGTCGTCACCACCGCGTCGAGCCTCGTGGCGATCGCCCAGCACAACCTCGACCTCGCGACCCTCACCGCCCCGTTCGACGGCACGATCACCGCGGTCAACGGCAACGTGGGCGAATACCTCACGCCGAGCACGGGGACGACCGCGGACGCGGCCGGTACGACGAGTGGGATCCCCGGGACGACGACCAGCACGTCGACGGTGGCGCGGCCAGGCGGCACGCAGTTCATGGTGATCTCGAAGACCGGACCCCTGGTAGCGGTGCTGCCGGCGCAGGAGTCCGACGCGGCCGCCGTCGTCACGGGCCAGGAGGTGTCGCTCGCCCTCGACGCACTCCCCGACCTCGCCGCGCGGGGCAAAGTGACGGCGGTGTCACCGAGCGCGACCGTGGTGTCCGGCAGCGTCACGTACTTCGTCACCGTGACGCTCGAGACCACGGACCCCCGGCTCAAGGAGGGCATGACCGCCCGGGCCACCATCGTCACAGCGCAGCACAGCGCAGTCCTGACGGTGCCGACCGCGGCGATCCATCACGACAACGGCAAGACCACGGTCACCACGATCCAGGGCGACACCCGGCAGGCTGTCGTCGTCACCACGGGCCTTGTCGGCAGCGACCGGACGGAAGTGGTCTCCGGCCTCTCCGCCGGCCAGAGCGTCGTCGTCGCCGGCTAGCACCACAACCGAAGAGGAGCACGACCGTGACACAGCAGACCTCCGAGGACGTCCTGCCCAGCCAGACGGAGTCCGAGCCGCCCATCACGACCGCGGCACGGCGTCGCGGGATGAGCCGCCGGACCAAGATCGCCTTGTCCGTGATCCTGGTCGTCGCGCTCGTCGCGACGGGTGGTCTGGTGGGCTCGTGGGCCGTCAACGACAGCCTGTACGTGTCCACGGACAACGCCCAGATCGACGGTGTGCAGCTTCTCGTGAACGCGCCAGCGAGCGGCACGCTGACGAACTGGTCCGTCGACATGGGCTCGACCCTCACGGCGGGGCAGGAGGTCGGGCGCATCGCCGTACAGGCCGGCTACATGCAGCCGCAGGTGTCGGTACGTGCCCCGTCGGGCGGGATCATCGCGGTGAACAACGGGGTCAACGGCGCGTTCGTCACCGCTGGATCGCAGCTCGCCATCGCGTACGACCCGAGCGCGGTCTTCGTCACCGCGCGGGTCGACGAGACGAAGATCAACGACGTCAAGGTGGGCCAGGTCGTCGACATCGCGGTCGACGCCTTCTCCGGCACGCCCCTGACCGGACGCGTCGTCGAGATCAAGACCGGCGCGGCGGGCGTGTTCTCCCTGTTCGGCCAGTCCAACACCACGGGCAACTTCCAGAAGGTGACGCAGGTCATCCCCGTCAAGATCGCGATCGACGACCGCTCGGGCCTCGACCTCGTACCGGGCATGAACGTCACGGCGAAGATCCACCGGTCGTGACGGCGACCGCGGTCGGGGAGGGGCCCGCGACCACCACGGCGCCGGCCGACCCCGACGCGGTCCAGCACTGGGTCGTGCCGCTCCTCGTGCTCATCGTCGGCATGTTCATGACGGTGCTCGACACCTCGATCGTCAACGTCGCCGTACCGACGATCCAGACAGAGTTCGGTGGCAGCTCCACCGACATCGCCTGGATCAGCACCGCGTACAGCCTCGTGCTCGGCGTCGTCGTGCCGACCACCGCGTGGCTCGGCGACCGCGTCGGGCTGGCCCGCCTGTACATAGCCGGCCTGGCGGGGTTCGCGATCGCGTCGGCGCTGTGCGGGCTGTCGTGGAGCCTGCCCAGCCTCATCGGCTTCCGCGTGCTGCAGGCGATCCCCGGCGCGCTGCTGCCGGCCATCACGATGACGATGGTCTACCGCATCGTCCCCAAGGACAAGATGGGCGCGGCGATGGGCATGTACGGGATCGGCGTGATCGTCGCTCCCGCGCTCGGCCCGACGCTGGGCGGGTACCTCGTCGAGTTCGTGAACTGGCGTGTCATCTTCTACATCAACGTCCCTATCGCGGTGGTGGGCGTCACGCTCGCGCTGATGTACCTCCCAGTGTTCCGTCGCTATCCGACGTTCCGGTTCGACGTGCTCGGCTTCCTGACGGCGGCGGGAGGGCTGGTGTCTCTGCTCCTCGCCACCTCAGAGGGGGCGTCGTGGGGATGGACGAGCTACCGAATCCTGGGCCTGTTCCTCGCGGCCGCGGTACTGCTCGCGCTGTTCGTCGTGGTGGAGCTCGAGCTTGAACACCCGCTCCTCAATCTCGCAGTGTTCCGCACCTGGCCGTACACGAACTCACTCCTCATCATCGCCGTCCAGACCGTCGGCATGTACTCGACGCTGTTCTACATCCCGGTGTTCGTACAGTCGGCGATGGGGCTGCCCGCTCTGCAGTCGGGGTTGCTCGTCCTGCCGCAGGCACTCGTCATGGCGGCCGTCGCGCCGATCGCGGGACAGCTGTACGACCGGATCGGCCCGCGGTGGCTCGTGTTCTTCGGGCTCCTCATTGCGGCGTTCGCGATGCACCTCATGACTGGCATCAACCTCAGCACGACCAAGGGCGAGATCATCGCCTGGACCTGTCTCCGGTCGCTCGGCATGGGCATGGGCATGATGTCGGTCACCGCCACCGGTATCGGGTCGTTGGATGCACGGCTGACGAACTCCGGCACTGCGCTCAACAACGTCGCGCAACGGGTCAGCGCCGCGCTGGGGCTGGCAGCGCTGTCAGCGTTCCTCTCGGGCCAGCAGGGGCAGCTGGGCGCGGACCGCGGTGGTCTGCTCACGTCCACGGACCCGCGGATCGCCAAGGCCGGGATGGTTGCTCTGTACCAGTTCTCGAAGTCGGTCACCCTTGAGGAGTTCGCCACCGCACTGTCGAACACCTTCGCGATCACGACGTGGGTGACCGTTCTGGCGGCCCTGCTGGCACTGGGCCTTCCAAGCAAGCCGTCGAACGCGCCGCGTGAGAAGTCAGAACCTGTGGACTGACTCCGTCAGCTCCGGTTCAGCATTCCGCATTGCCGGACCAGGTCGAGTTGTCCCTGGCAAGGACGGCCAGGTGGACGCTCCATGACCGTGTTCGCGCCCGGGCGAAGGTTGTGCGAAGGTCGACGAATGACGAATCCGATCGGCAACGACCTGAAGACGAGGGTCCTGCGACGCGATGCGCTGAAGAACCGAGAGCGACTGATCAACGGTGCCCTGGTGGCGATGGCT
>JADGPB010000323.1 GCA_017882655.1 Propionibacteriales bacterium | reverse complement strand
TCGGGATGGTCTGCGGCGGCGCGCAGCAGCATCGCGGACACCTGGTCGATCGTCGACTGATAGTCGGTCCACTCGCCGTTCGACGCGGCCGTCGCGGGAGCGAGGAACGCCACCGAAGCCTTCCGGTCGGCCTCAGCCAGGGTGGCTCGAGCGCCGCGCAGCTGCTGACCGAGCGTGATGTCCGCGACCGACGTTCCCAGGGCCATCTCCGGGGCCGCCGTCGCGACGACCGTGAGGCCGGTGAACAGCAGCAGGACGCCGATCAGGGCGTTGCGTAGTCCCCGCAGGAGCCGCGGCGTGGGAGTGGGGTGCACGGGTGCGGGCGCCGGAGCCGGAGCTTCCGCGCGAGTCGGAACCACCGTCGCGCCGGGCATCTGCGCACTCGTGGGCTGTACGGCTGGGGCCGTCCGGGTGGGCGTGGCGCTCACGCGGTCTCCTCGGGCGCGGGTTGCTCAGGCTCGGGCGACTTCGCGGGATCGGCGGGTGCGGGCGCGCCGGGCCAGTCGACGGGAGCCTGATCCTGCGTCGGCGCGAGGTCCTCAGGGTGGATCTTGCGCAGCTCCTCGAGGGTCGGCTCAGCGATGTCGCGGAGCCTCCAGGCCTGATGGCCGATGGCCGCCTCGAACACGTTGCGCGCGAAGCGGCCGTTGCCGAACGTCTCGTCACGTACCTGCTGAGCCAGCAGCACCTTGAACGCCGTGATCACGTCGTCGTCGATGTCGTAGTCGGCCTTACTCGCCATCCCGGTGAAGATGCCGATCAGCTCGTCGTCGGTGTAGTCGTCGAACTCGATGGTCGTGCGGAAACGGCTGCTGAGGCCCGGGTTCTCGTCGATGAACTTCGCCATCGGCCGCGGGTAGCCGGCGACGATCACGACGAGATCCTGGCGGTTGTCCTCCATCTCCTTGACGAGGGTGTTGATGGCCTCCTCGCCGTACTGGTCGCCCGCCAGCGAGTACGCCTCGTCGATGAACAGCACGCCGCCCTTCGCCTTCGCGCACACCTCGGTGGTCTTGATCGCGGTCTGGCCGAGGTAGCCCGCGACCAGCTCGGAGCGGTCGACCTCTACCAGCTGGCCCTTCGACAGCAGGCCGAGGGCACGGTAGATGCCCGCGACCAGCCGCGCCACGGTCGTCTTCCCGGTACCGGGGTTGCCCACGAAGATCAGGTGGCGGGTGATCGTCGGGTCGACGAGCCCGGCCTTCGCCCTCAGCCCCTGCACGCGCAGGATGGCCGACTGCTTGTGGATCTCGTCCTTGACCCGCTGCAGGCCGACCAGACCGTCCAGCTCGGCGAGCAGCTCCTCGAGCGACTTCGCCGGTACTTCCGGCTCCGGCTCCTTCGCCGGTGCTGCGGGATCCTCCTGCGTCTGGGTCGGCGCCGAGGCTGCCGCGGGGTCGCCGGGAGCCGCGGAGGTGCCCGGCGTGACGGGAGCGGTGGGCGCGTCGGACGTCGTGGGTACGGATCCGTGGCCGAGGAGGTCAGGGAAGGCGCCGGGGGAGTGCGGGTCGATGCCGGTGAGGTCGAACGGGTTCGTGCTCAGTGGGGTCAGGTCACCCTGCGGCTGCATCCCCGCTTGCCGCATCCGCTCCTGCGAGTGGCGCAGCTGGTCGAAGACGCCGGACAGGACCCCTGGCGCCCGCTTGGCGAAGTCACCCATCTGGTCGGCCGCCTGGCGGCTGCGACCTGCCATCTGCTCGATGAACGTGTCCTCCTGTGGATCTGAGGTGGGGCTGACGGGAGAAGGTTGTACGGGAGCGGCCGGAGCTGTGGGCGTACTCCGCGGCGCGCCTCCGGGCAGGCCGTCGAAGGCACCCGGGGTCGAGCCCGGGGACACGGTGAACGAGCCCTTCGGGTACAACGCCGAGCGCTGAGCCGCGGTCGCCGCGGCGGCAGAGCCAGCCACCTGCGGGTGCGGCTCACCGAGGAGGCATGCGGACGCGGCAACAGCGGCGAGCGCGTCGGCGTACGCGCCAGCCAGCTTGGCGTCGCCACTCCCAAGCGCCGACATGAGCACCGTGGGCCCCGAGCGGTAGCGACGGCCCCGGGAGGCGGCCTCGAAGAAGGCTTGGGCACCCCCGGCCTCTCCGGTTTCCTCGCCCCACGCCTTGAACGCACCGCGGGCAGGCTCTGCCACCGAAGCGGCCAGCTGCAGGCCTTCGGTGCGGGCGGCGCGCTCGTCGAGTCCGGCAGCTCGTGCCGCGGCGGCGAGCTGGTCGAGAGCGGAGCGGAGCGTGGTCACGTGGGTCAGACCTCCAGATCGAGCGGGTTGGCCGGGCCGATGCTCTGGCGCGGGCCGGCAGGTGCCTTGGGTGGTTCGGTGGGAGCGTGGCCGAACTTCTCCTGCAAGAAGCGGCCGTGGGCGATGAGGGCCTGGGCGTCGGCCTGGAGCACCGCGTCGTACATCTTGTCGACGGTCGACCCCAGCAGGTCCAGCTGGTCGACGAGGATGAGCAGCGAGGTCTTCGCGCCATCGATCGGCCGGCTGTCCGCCCAGTCGCGCGGCAGCCGCAGGTACGCGCTGAGCGCCTCGGGCAGGTAGTCGGTGGCGGTCGCCATCAACGAGTACTGCTCGGCGGAGTCCAGTCCGGCGTTGCGCATGCGCGGCAGGGTCTCGCGGAGCTTACGGGTGACCCGGTGAACCCGGCTCAGCACGGCAGGCGGGACGTTCCCGTCCGCAGCCAGCTGATCGACCTTGGTGAGCGAATCAGCGATGTCCTCGGGGGTAGGGGGCGCGTCGAGCGGAGCCTGCTGTGGCGCAGGCTGGTCGCCCTTCAGCCAGTCGAACAGACCCATCGAAGACTCGGATCAGTGCGCGACGTCGACGTTGAGCTCGGAACCCGGGATCACCGGCTGGCTGCGCTGAGCGCGGTCCAGGTAGTCACGGGACTTCGAGACCTCGTTCTCCAGGACACCGATCGTCTGGGCCATGTTGTCGAGCGCGCGGAGCTTGAACTCGTCGATGGAGTCCATCGTCGCGTAGATGTTCGCGAACGCCGACTTCAGCTGTTCGATGCCGATCGTCGAGGACGCGGCCTGCTCCTGGATGCGTGCGGAGTTCTCCTTGAGCATCTCCGAAGTCTTCTGGATCATGTTCGACGTCGTCGTGTTGAGCGCGGTGATCTGGTCGAGGACCAGCTGCTGGTTGCCGAGCGCCTGCGCGACGATGACCGCCGTACGGAGAGCGGAGATGGTGGTCGTCGCCGCACGGTCGACACCCTTGATGAGCTCGATGTTGTTCTTGATGATGATGTCGATCGCCAGGTAGCTCTGGATCGACACCGCGAGCTGCGTGAGCAGGTCCTGGTGCTTCTGGCGTACGTAGAACAGGACGTCCTGGTTGAGCTGCTTGGCACGCTCCGGGTCGGACATCTCGATCTCGGCGATGTTCGCGGTGAGCTTGGTGTCCAGCTGCTCGGCGATGTAGACGTACTGGTTGAGGCGCCCCATCGTCTGCCAGAGGTTCTGCTTCTCCATGTTGAGCGCCACGTTGTCGCGGGTCAGCTCGTCCTGGCCGGAGCGCAGGGCGTGGAGGATGGCGTTGAGGTGAGCCTGCGACGTCTGGTACTTGCGGAAGTAGTCCTGCATCTTCTTGCCGACAGTGAAGATGCCGAGGAACTTCTTTTCGCTGTCGCGGCCCGGATCGAGGTCTTCGACGGTACGACGCAGGTCGACCAGCGTCTGGCCCACCTTCGAGCCCTGCGTCAGGTTGCCCTCTTTGAGCGCCCTCACCGGGGTGTTGAGGAGCCGGTTCGACGTCTCGGCAGCCTTGCGGATGTCCGCGTCGCCCATGGACCGTACGGCGTCGGCCTGGGCCGCGAAGTCCGGCGAGCCGGTCTGGGCCTTGGTGATCGCCTGCATGAAGGAGTCGACCTTCTGGTCCAGCACCGGCACCTGG
>JADGPB010000025.1 GCA_017882655.1 Propionibacteriales bacterium | reverse complement strand
AGCGGGAGGGCGGCCTGGACGCGACGGACGAGGTCCGCCACGACGAGGGGCTGTGCCAGCGAGGTGGCCGCGCCCGCGACGGACAGGCCGATCGCTGCGGCGAGCACGCCACGGTGCGCGGCGAGGTAGGGGAGGAGGTCGGAGAGTCCGGCGCGCGGACCGGTGCCGCGGACCGGTCGCGAGAACGGCCCACGACGGACAGGTTCACTCATGAGCGTCCGTACCGCTTGTGAACGGCCTGCTTCGTCACACCCAGCACCCCGGCGATCTCCTGCCACGTGAGGCCGGAGTTCCGTGCCCGTCGCACGGACAGCGACTCGGCCCGATCCAGCTCTGCACGCTGTTGGGCGATGCGGCGCAGCAGTGCTCGCGGATCCCCGGATTCTGCCGACGCCACGGTCACGGCGTTCTCCTCTTGCTCAGTCACAGTCGTCAACCCTAGTTGACGAGCCATATGACGTCAACTCAGGTTGACTCCGTGCCTGGGAGCCGGAGGGTCATCGGCGACGGCGGCCTCGGAACATGCCCACGGCGCGCAGCATGAGGTAGCCGACGCCCAGGGTGGCCCCGAAGATCAGCAGCGACATCGGGACGACGGGCCATTGGATACCGGTCCGCAGACCCTGGATCCTCGTGACCACCAGGGTGACCACGAGGAGCAGGCTCATCCCGACACCGAGTACGCCGAGGAGGAAGAGGACGCCGCCGATCGCACCGACGAGGGCTTTGCCAAGGGCGAGGAGGTTGTCGCGCGTTCCTTGGGGCCGGTCCGGCCGGCGCCGCGTCGGCGTCGTGGACTTGCGAAGCCCCAGGGCGGTAGCGATCTGGTCCCAGGCGGTCGGAGGCGCTTGTTCAGCCTTGAAGATCGGCTCGTCGTCGCGCCCCGGCATCGTCACGGCCTCAGGCTACCCGCCCGATTCGGACCGGGTCGGTCCTCGCCGCCCGCGACTCAGGTCCTCGTCGCCCTTGCGGCGTCGCGGGATGCGGCCCATTGGGCGACATCGCCGCGAGAGACCGCGACGGCCATGAGGTCGGGGAAAGCGTCCGGCGTGCACGCGAAGCACGGGATGCCCAGGGCCGCCAGCGACGCCGCGTTCTCCTTCTCGTACGAGGGTTTGCCATCGTCGTCCAGCGCGAGCAGCACGATCACTGCCGTGCCCGCGGCCGCCATCGCGCCGAGCCGCCGGATCATCTCGAGCGAGCCCTCCCCCTCGTACAGGTCGCTGACAAGCACGAACACCGTGTCCCGCGGCCGGGTGATGAGGGGCTCGCAGTACGCGAGGGCGCGGGGCGTGTCGTTGCCGCCGCCCAGCTGGGTGCCGAAGATCACGTCGACGGGGTCGCTGAGCTCGTCGGTGAGGTCGACGACGGCCGTGTCGTAGACGACCAGCGACGTCTTCAGCGCGCGGATCGACGCCAGCACGCTCGCGAAGATCGACGCGTACACCACCGACGTCGCCATCGACCCCGACTGGTCCACGCAGAGCACGATCTCGCGTGCGAAGCCCGACTGCTTGCGGCCGAAGCCGACCAGCCTCTCGGGGATGATCGTGCGGAGCTCGGGCTGGTACGTGCCGAGGTTGACCCTGATAGTGCGCAGCCAGTCGATGTCGCCTGGTCGTGGTCGGCGCGTGCGCTGCGCGCGGTTGAGCGCGCCGCGTACGGACGATCGCAGCCGATCGGCGATCCGCCGCTCGACCTCGTCGACGACCATCCGTACGACCGTGCGTGCCGTCTCGCGCGCCTTCTGCGGCAGCAGTGATCGCAGGGATGCCAGGGTCGCAACCAGGTGAACATCCGGTTGCACCGCCGCGAGCATCTCCGGCTCGAGCAGCAGCTGCTTGAGGCCGAGACGGTCGATCGCGTCGGTCTGCATGACCTGGACGACGGAGCTCGGGAAGTACGTGCGGACGTCGCCCAACCATCTCGCCACCCGCGGCGCCGACGCCCCCATCCCGACGACCATGTTCTCCTTCGACCCGGCCTCGCCGTCGGACTGGTTGTCGTACAGCGCACCCAACGCTGCGTCCATCCCCAGGTCGGACGGGCTCAAGCTGTCATCGGGGCCATCCCCCAGCAGCAGCCTCCACCGCCGCGCCCGCTCCTCAGACATGGGCGCCTCCCAGCAGGAGTCGTACGGTCTCCAGGGCTTCAGCCAGCTCGTCCAACGGCAGGTCGGCCTCGACCTCGTTGGGCGCGGCCTCGCGATCAAGTACCGAGATGCGATCGGCGAGAGCACGACGTTCGGGCTTGTTGTACGCACCCAACGCGCGCCGCAGCACCGGCAGCACTTCGGTGAAGTCGTCGGGGCCGAGCTCCGCGAGCCACGCGTCGACCAGCGTGAGGATCGCGCGGTCGTGGATGAGAAGCAGCGCCGATCCGGCCAGGAAGCCCTCGGCGAAGGCTGCGCGCTCGATGACGCTGGGACCGTGCGAGAGGGCGCGGCTGAGCGCGGCGCGCGCCTCCATGTTCTCGATCTCCCCGGCATCCAGCAACGTCCGCGTGAGGCGGCCACCGAGCAGGCCGGGCACGTCGGCGCGCTCCAACACGTGCCGGATCGCGTCCAGCCACAACGCCTTCGCTGCGTCGGACAGCAGGCCGATCGTGCCGGACACCGCGTCGAGGTGCGGTCGCAGGTCGGTCGCGGCTTCGGGCGACAGTCCGCCGATCGCGGCTGGCAACCCGGCAACCACGCGGGCGAGCATGCCGGTGGCGACCGTGCCCAGCGCGGACGTGTCCGTGCCCCGCACCGATCCGTACCGCTGCGACCGCACGAGCGCAGGCAGCGCCTCCATGAGCTGCGCGATGTCCGCCTCGTGGGCGGCGCGCTCGTCGAGTGCTGTGATGAGGGCTGGAAGGGCCGCCGGGAGGTCCGCGAGGAGCGCCTGCTCGATGCGGGCCGTGATGTCGGACAGAGGACCAAGATCGGCGATCAGGCACGCGGTTGCAGCAGACTCGACAGTCGTCCCGTACCCGGATGCGACCACGATCGCCACCGCGAACTCCGGTTGCCACTGGACCCGCCACGCTTCCTTGAACGTGCCGGTGCCGGTGACGTAGGCGGTCTTGCCCCACGGGATCCCGAGGATGCGCAACCGGTGCAGCAACCGGGACTTGCCGCGATCGTTGTCCTTGCGGAGATCGAGCACGAGATCCTTCGCCTCGGGCACGATCGGCAGTCGCAGCGACTTGGCCTGCTGACGGAGATCGGCGTCGAGCGGTACGAGAGGGGCTTCGTCCGGCACCGTACCGAGCTGCTCACCGATCACGAGGTCGTTGGTGACGAACGCGAGCACCGGCTCGGCGCCGGCGCACATCACCGCGAGCGCGGCCTCCTGCACCTCGTCGAGCCCCGCCACCGGGCGTCCCCGCATCACCGCCAGCGTCTCGGCGAGGCGGGTCGCCTCGATCGCATGGGCGCTGGAAACGGGAAGGTCGTGGCGGCGCAGCACCCGGGCGACCTGCGCGAACCAGCGCTCGACGACGTGGTCGCTCGCGTGGAAGAGATGCTGGTACCAGCCGGGCGAGGCGATCCCCGCGCCGTAGCCGGAGGTCGCCGAGAGTCGAGAGTGGGTCCACGGCACCCAGGTGGTGGCCACCTTCGCCTTGGGCAGGCCCCTGAGCAGCTTCGCGTCCTGCGAGGCCGGGGGCAGCTTGCCCACCAGCGCGGGCGCGTGCCAAGCGCCGCAGACCACGGCGACGCGTTCGCGATCGCGCATCGCGGCCCGCAGCACGGTACGCATCTGCGCCTCGCGGCGGTTCTGGTGCAGCTGCTCTCCGTTCGTGCGTGGCGGCGGTGCGTACTGACGCAGCTCCGCCATGGCTTCGGTGATCGCATCGAACGGGTCGATCCCGTGGCGCGCCTCGACGACGTCGTCCCACCACCGCTCCGGGTCGTCGTAGCCGGCAGTACGCGCGAGCACCGCGATCGGGTCCGTACGCACCTGGTCGCGCTCGCTCGGCGGTGCCGAATCCTCATTTTCATACCCCAGATCGCCATCGGACCCGGTTTCCGGGGGGTCCGATGCATCTGGGGTATCGAAACGAGGATCTTCGGGCAGTGTCTCAGGGTCTTTGGCCCCGCCCTCGTGCCGAACGGCCAGCGTCACGGCCGCCGGCAGGTCCATGAACCGGACCTCGCGGTGATGCTGGACCGCCCAGGCGAGCGCCTGCCACTCGGGCGAGAACACGGCGAACGGCCAGTACGCGGCGCGGGTGGGGTCGCCCACGACGTACGACAGCAACGCCACCGGCGGCTGCAGTCCACGACCCACCCACTGCACCAGGGCGTCGGCCTCTGGCGGACCCTCGATGAGCACGATGTCCGGGTCGTGCGCGGCCAGGGCCGCCGCGACCGCGCGCGCCGATCCCGGTCCGTGGTGGCGGATGCCGAGCACCCGCAGGGACGCGTCTGTCACCGGACCTCGTCGCGGGCCGCGCGGTAGAAGTCCTTCCAGTCGCCGCGTTCGCGGACGACGGTCTCGAGGTACTCCTGCCACAGCGTGGCGTCGGCGACCGGGTCCTTGATGACCGAGCCGACGATGCCTGACGCCACGTCGCCGGCACGCAGCACGCCGTCGCCGAAGTGGGAGGCCAGCGCGAGACCGTTCGTCACCACCGAGATCGCCTCGGCCGTCGAGAGCGTGCCGGACGGGATCTTGAGCGAGGTCTTGCCGTCCTCGGTGACGCCGCGGCGCAGCTCGCGGAAGACCGTGACCACCCTACGGATCTCCGCCTCGGCGCCGTCCGCCGGCGGCAGGTCCAGGGACCTGCCGAGCTCCGCGACACGACGTACGACGATCCGTACCTCCTCCTCGGCCGTCGCCGGTACCGGCAGGACGACCGTGTTGAACCGGCGCCGCAGCGCGCTCGACAGCTCGTTCACGCCACGGTCGCGGTCGTTGGCGGTGGCGATGATGTTGAAGCCGCGCATCGCCTGTACCTCGCCGCCGAGCTCGGGGATCGGCAGCGACTTCTCACTCAGGATCGTGATCAGGGCATCCTGCACGTCGGAGGGCATGCGGGTCAGCTCTTCGATCCGGGCGATGGCGCCGGACTCCATCGCGACCATCACGGGCGACGGGACCAGCGCCGCCCGCGACGGGCCCTCGGCGATGAGGCGGGCGTAGTTCCAGCCGTACCGGACGGCTTCCTCGGGCGTGCCGGCCGTGCCCTGTACGAGAAGGGTCGAGCTGCCCGAGATCGCGGCGGCAAGGTGCTCCGAGAGCCACGACTTCGCGGTACCGGGTACGCCGAGCAGCAGCAGCGCGCGGTCGGTCGCCAGGGTCGCGACGGCCGTCTCGACGAGACGGCGGCTCCCCACGTACTTGGGGCTGATCTCGGTGCCGTCGTCGAGCGTGCCGCCCAGCACGTACGTGACGACCGCCCACGGCGACAGCTTCCACTGCGGAGGCTTCGGCCGGTCGTCGACGCGAGCGATCGCGGCGAGCTCCTCCGCGTGCTCCTGCTCGGCGTGCGGTCGCATCAGCTCGGTCATGGCTGTCCTCCTGGTGGTTGCATGTCCTGCCACGACGACAGGTCGGGTCGTAGCTCGTCGGCGAAGAGGGAGCGGACGGTGAGTACGGAGGTGGCGTCGCGCAACATCGTCCGTACGGTGCGGCCCTCGGGCTGGCCCAGGCCGCGGAGCCTCTGGGCCCACCCGCCGGCCACCCTGAGCGGCACGGCGCGCGCGAACATCGTCCAGACCTCCGGCCGTAGCTGGTGGCCTCCCGCGCCGATGAGCTGCTGGCCCACGGCGGTGGCGATCTCCTGCGGCCAGGGCATCGGGATGCGCTCCAGCACCGTCGCGAGCAGCGTGGGTGGTACCCGTGAGAGGAGGGTCAGGACCGAGTCGGTCGACAGCAACGGTACGAGTCGTACGTCCATCACTCCAGCGGCGACAAGGGCATCTGCCGTCGCCGCATCGCCGTGGCGCAAGGTCGCCGTGACGAGTCCCGGCACGAGGTCCCAGCGCGGCTCGTCCTGAGGCAGGGTCACGAGCTCGGCGCCGGTCGCGCCCACCAGCGACGGCCACGCTGCTGGTGGCACGGCCGCGACGAGTCTGGTCAGTCGTTCGGCCGAGGAGAGCCTCTGGCCCAGCCCGTCGCGCGAGGCGGCCTCGTCGGGCTCGACGGGCGTCACTCGAAGGTTCCGGAGCGCTCGATTGAGCAGCCGATGGATGGCTCCGGCTTCTGTCACTCCGACCGTCATCGCGGACCGGGCACGAGCCGTCATCCGGGCGACGTACGCGGATCCGGGGAGTCGGCTCAATGCCTCCGCCGCCCCTGCCCGTACCCCCTCGGCACGATCGTCGAGACCGTCCTCACAGAACGCCTCGTCGGCGGGAGTGGCGGTGGAGGCGATGGCGGTCATCAGCTCCGTACGGAACGCTGCAGGCGACTCCTTCCAGACGGTCACGGCCGCTGCCCTGGCGCTGTCAGGGTCAACCGCACGGACCCGTCGGAACCAGGCCAGTCGTTCCTCCGTGGTGCCGGTGTCCCAGAGCTCGGGGTCATCCGGGTCGGCGGCGCGGGTGCCCGCGCCGTCCAGGCCTGCGCCCCGCAGCTGGGCGAGCAGCCAGTCGCCGCGCGCTCCGAGGACGGGCTGTACGGCTGGGCGGAGGTCCCGGCGCGCGAGGGCCGCGCCGAGGAGGCGGTGCGGCAGGCGCATCCCCGCTTGTGCGACCAGGCGCAGCGCCTCCGCCAGTACGTACGCGCGGTCGCTCGACAGCCGGATCGCGCCGGCGTCGTCGGCGAGCAGCGGGCCAAGGAGGGAGACGACGTGTGGAGGAGGTTCGGGGAGGCTGTCGACGGGCGCGGGCGGCAGGGACTCGCCGGGGGCGTCAGGTGGAGTTCCGCGCCTCACCACGGCCAGGGCCGCTGCGGTGTCGAGCAGTGCGTACGCGATGGCCTGAGGGTCGTCCTCGGGGGTCGGCAGGTAGGCGCTCAGCGGCCCGATGGCGGGCAGGCTGGAGCGCTGGCCTGTACCGACCGCGGCGATCGAGGCGAACTGGTCGAACGTCACAGGACCACCAGCCCGTCGTCCATCAGCACGGCCGTCGGTCGGAACCCGCTCGGGTCGAGCTCGCCGAACACCGGCGCCGCGTGCCCGCCCGTGAGCGCCAGCAGGTCGAGCGTCGCTCCGCCGACCATGCGTACCGCGTCTCCAGCCTGGTCGGCGAGCCCCGGTGTCGGGACCAGGCGAGCGCTGCCGTGGATGACGGCTGGGTACGAGCCGAGCCAGGGGTCCTCCGCCAGCACCCGGCGCCAGGCGGCGATGGCGTCAGCGACCCCCGACGTGGGCACGTCGAACCGGACGCGCTGGTGCACGTCGCGGACGTCACCGACGAGAGCCCGCAGCGCCGGGCCGCCGGGATAGAAGTACAGGTCGGCCGTCACGCCCGAGCCGGGCACCAGCGACGCGTCGAGCGGCATGCCCCGAGACGCGAAGAACAGCACGAGCGCGTACCGGCCCGTCGTCGTCCCGTACAGCCAGACGCGTCGTGTCGACACCTGCTCCTCGTCGGAGTCCCGCATGCCGATGACGGCCCAGGTGTCCGCGACGGGTGTGGTGGCGAGGACGGTGTCTTTGGGAACGGTGAAGCCGATGTGGCTGCGTACGGTGGCGGCGAGTTCGGCGGGCAGGTCCGTACGGGTCCAGGCACGGCTCAACAGGTGCAGCAGCCCGTACTCGGCGAGCGTGTCCTCGAGCCATGCACCGGTGCCGTGGGCGCCGTTCCGGCTGCCCATCGGACGGCGGTTGAGGTCACGGAGCCGTCCGGCGACACCCGGAACCTGCGCGTCGACCATGCGCGCGGCAAGGTCTCCGAGCGCGCCGGGCCGGGTGTGCGCCAGGCCGGCCGTGACCTGGTCCGCGAGCCAGCGATCGAGCTCGGCGAGCCCGTTCGTCACCCGCTCCTCGCGCTGCTCCGCACGCGCTGCCGAAGCGGCGAGCTGTGCCTCGGTCCGCTCGGCGGGCTCGTCCTTGGGGGCCTTGTGGTCGCCAGCCGCAGCGCGTGCGGCCGACCAGTGGGCAGCGAAGCGGCTGAGCGTGCCGCCCTCGTCGATGCGACCCTCGGCCCACAGATAGAGCAGTCCCAGAACGTGCTTGCACGGGAACTTGTGCGAGGGGCAGGAGCATCGGTAGCTGGGCTCGGACACGTCGACGACGACGCTGTACGGGGTCGACCCGGACCCTTGGCACGCGCCCCACAGGAGCGGGTAGGCGTAGCCCACGTCCGACCACGGCGTGGGGATCGCGAGCCTGCGCCCGGCTACGTCCGAGAGCAGGTCCGGAGCCAGCGCGGTGACCCGCTCCGGCCGCCAGCGCTCTCCCATGCGCCGAGGGTAGCGGGCTGTACGGACAGGACGAGGGCGTCAGGACGTACGTCGCGAGCAGGATTCAGAAGAGTTACACGGCTGTAGTTCTCCACAGCCTGGGGACAAACTGTGGAGAGCGCCACGGAGCGCCGTCAGCGTCACTCCTCGGTTCCTGACGTCGAGTTCGTGACGACAAGGTGACGAGGTCCTTGCGGCTGTGGAACGACACGCCAAAGGGCCGTACTCTCGGGGTACGTGAGACTCCACAAACAGTTCAAGACCGAGAACGCGTTCCTGGCCGCTCAGTTCCGACGTCGCGGGCCGCTGGTCATGGCCCATCGGGGCACAGCTGTGGGCAGCATCCCCGAGAACTCGACCGGTGCGGTGATCGCGGCGGTTCGGTCCGGGGCCGATGTGGTCGAGATCGACGTGACCGGCTCGCGCGACGGCGCGTTCTTCGCCCATCACGACGGCGTCGAAGGCCAGCACCTCTCGACCCCCACGAACCTCGCCCTGCTCACCGAGGCGGAGATCGAGTCGGTCAGCTACCGCTGGCTCGACCAGCCCGACCGGCCCGTACGGCTCGAGCGGCTCGCCGCGCTCCTGGAACCCTTCGCGCACACCGAGGTGCTGTTCCAGATCGACCGCTCGTGGCCGTGGTGGCCGGACGTGCTCCACGTGCTGGCTTCGCTCCACATGACCCAACAGCTCATCGTGAAGTGCCCGGCCGCGATGGGAGACGCCGTCGACGCCTTGGCGAGCATGCCGGTGAAGTTCCCGTACGTCGCGATGTGCCAGACACTCGCCGAGACCGAGCTGCACCTCGAGAACCCGGACCTCAACCTCATCGGCGTCGAGGTGATCTTCACGGGCAGTGACAGCCCCTTCGTACGGCCCGAGACGATCACCCGCCTTCACGATCTGGGGCTGACCGTGTGGGTGAACACTCTGGTGCTGCCCAACGGCGTACCGCTGGCCGGCGAGTACGACGACGAGCGCGCGCTGTACGAGGGACCGGACGCCGCGTGGGGGCCGCTGCTCGACCTCGGCATCGACGTGATCCAGACCGACTGGCCCTGGCTGCTGGCGGCGTGCCGCCATGACCGGGCGGCCTCGCGGGCCTGACTGCAGGTCGTTCCTTGGATGGGCTGCCTGTCGGCTTCAGCCCTTCGTCCGGCCCTTGCCGGCACGAGCCTGTGCGGTGCGCGAGCTGTTCGCCGTCCGGCCCCGGACGATGCCGATGAACTCCTCGATCAGCTCGTGAGGGTTGTCGACCAGCCACGCCAGGCCGACGGTGGTCTGGGGGGCGTCGGTGATCGGGCGGTAGACGAAGTCGCGGCGGCTTTCGGAACGTGCGATCGACTGCGGTACGTGCAGCACTGCCTCTCCGATCGACACGAGGTCGATGTTGTGGGGCGTGACGACGGTGAGCACTGTCTCGTCGGCCAGGTCGGCAAGGCTCACCTCGTCTGCGGCGGCCGCGAGATGGTCCTTGGATACCCAGGCGACCGGCAGCTCGTCGTACAGGCGAATCAGGTGCAGCCCCTCGTCGTCGATCGGTAGCCGGACGAAGCACAGGTCGACCTGGCCCTCGGTCAGCACGCGGCGCTGGTCCTGCTGGTCGACGTCGAGCCAGTCCAGCCGTACCCGGGGCAGGCGCTCTGCCCAGATGCCGCGCCACTTGGTCACCGTGACGCCTGGCACCTTCCCCACCCGAAGGCTGGGGCGCTGGGAGACCGGGGGGGTGCTCATTCGTGCAGGCTAGCGGGTAGCACGAAGATAGGCTTCGCGGCGTGAGCCAACAGATGAAGCCGACGACCGCTGCCGCCAAGCTGGGCATCTACCTGCCTGCCGCCCCAGAGGAGTTCCAGACCTCATCGATCACCCGGGACGAGCTGGACGCGATGCGCGCCGACCCGCCGGCCTGGCTGGTGGAGCTGCGGCGCAACGGGCCGTTCCCCAAGGACGTGGCCGCGCAGAAGCTGGGTGTGTCGCGCTCGGGGCTCGTACGGGGTGGCCTCACCGAGGCGCTCACCGCAGATCAGATCGGTGAGCTGATCGCGGATCCGCCCGCGTGGCTGGTCCGCGAGCGTGAGATCTACCGCGACGTGGTGGCCGAGAACGCACGGCTGAAGGCTGCCCGCGCCGAGTGAGTCCGCACAGCCTTTGTGGCGCGGAAGGGCGGTCACTGGGGTTGCAGAGGAACCACAAGGGTTGTGCGGACGGGTGGCGGTGACGACCGGGACCTCCGCAGGTGGGATGTATCAGGACGGGGGATGACGCCTCCTTCCGAGCATGACGTCCGAGAATCCTCACACCCCTCCAGAGCCCGAGGAGACCACGGCCCCTGGAGGCCCGTTGCCGTTCGCCGTGACCGGCCCGGGCGATCTCCAGCTGTCGTCAGATCGCACGGGAACGACGACCTTCACCGTGACCAACCTCACCGGCCGGCCGGTACGGGTCCGTCTGCAGCCCAAGTCGTCCGACTCCCAGCACGACTCCTGGTACAGCGTCGCCGGCGATCCCGAGGTTCCGATGACCGTCGGGGCCACGATCACCGTCGACGTACGGGCCAAGGTGCCCGGCGACGTTGCGGCTGGAAAAGACTCCATGCACCTGCGTGCCGTCGACGAGGCCGACCCCGAGCAGCTCACTGACGGGCAGCCCGTCGCCGTCGCCATCCCCGATCCCCCGGCACCGAAGAAGAAGAGCCCGTTCGCCCTCGTCGCCGTGATCGCACTCGTCGTGCTGCTCACCGGTGGAGGGGCCATCTGGTGGTTCCTTCTCCGCGGCTCTGGCAAGCCGGCACTCGTCTCGGCTCCGGTGATCACCGGAACCCCCCTCGTCGGCGAGGTGCTCGGCGCCACCACCGGCACCTGGAAGAACGCGAGCAGCACGGACATCCAGTGGTACGCGTGCAGCTCCGCCACTTCGTGCACCGCCATCCTGGGGGCTGCCGGTCACACGTTCCAGGTGACGTCCGCCCAGACCGGCACCCAGCTCAAGGTCGTCGTCACTGCCACTGGCGGCGGCGGGACCGCGACAGCCGATAGCGCGCTCACGGCATCTGTCGGCGGCGCGCTGACCAACACGAACCCGCCGGTGATCTCCGGCACCGCCTACACCGGTCAGGTCCTCACGACGACCACCGGTGACTGGAAGGACGCGACGAGCTTCGCCGTCCAGTGGTACGCGTGCCCCACCCCGGCCACCTGCGCCGCGATCGGTGGTGCCACCGGCATGGCCTTCCAGGTGACCGGCGCTCAGGTCGGTAGCCAGCTCAAGGTCACGGTGACCGCGACCGGCGTGGCCGGTACCGGCAACATGGACAGCCAGCTCACCACCGCAGTGAAGGCCGTCGTCCAGAACGTGATGGGGCTGACCGTCTTCCAGGCGAGGGCGCTGCTCACGCCGTACGGGCTGGGCACGGCGTCCGTCAACGACCCCAGCAACTCCGGGTGCTCGATCGTCACCAACCAATCGCCTGCCCCGGGCGCAGTCGCCAACAAGGGCGACGTGGTCCAGCTCACGGTGACCGTGAAGCCGCCGGCCTCGTGCATCCTCGTGGCCACGATCAGGCCGACCGTCTACGCCACCTACATCCCCGTCGTCAAGAAGTCCTGAAGGAGCCTGCCATGAAAGCCATCTCCGGACTGTTCACCGTCCTGCTCTGCCTTGGCATCCCGCTCGGCCTGCTCCTCGCGATCACCGGGGACTCCGCCTACCCAGCGGTGATGATCCTTGCCATCGTGATGTTCGCGTACGCGTTCATCGCCACCTGGATGGCCGCGTACGACCTGAGCACCCCGCTCGGCTGGCTCATGCTCCTTGTGGATCTCACCTGGAGCCTGCCGAACACGGTGTTCGGCGCGGTCACCGGCCTGTGGCTGTACGCCTTCTGGGGGAGCCCCAACCGAGCCAACAGCGAAGGCCGCGGCTGGATAACGTACAGCCCGCGCTCGTCGACAGGGTTCGGCAACGACGTGCTCCAGACCCTCGGCACGATCAACATCGGCGGCTCCGGTCAGCACGAGCGCATGCACCTGTTGCAGGCCAGGATCTTCGGTCCCCTGTACCTGCCGATCTTCGGCCTGTCGTACGTCGTCACGTTCCTCATCCAGTGCCTGTTCACGCTGGTGCTGGGGCTGATCCTCAAGGCGACGGGGGTGCGCAGCTCCGCATACCTGAACCCTCCCGCCAGCTCGGCCGTGAGCGGCTTCTTCGGCTGGATCTATCACTCGACCCCGTTCGAGGAGTGGGCATATGCCTCCGGCAACCCCTGATGATGTGCTCGCCGCGGCCCTGTCCGGCCTCTCCGCCGACCTGCCCGCCGCCGACGCCGTCACGGTCGAGGTGGTGGGGCTGACCCCGCGCCACTGCGACCACGAGCGGAACCAGAGTCGGGCGAACGTCTCCGTCCTGGTCACCGCCCCCGAGGCTCCCGGACACGTCGTCGACGCCCTGCTGGCCCTGCAGACCAAGGCCACGTACGAGATAGACGAGGTCACGGAGCCTGCCTGGTGGACGGCCCTCGGCCGTACACCGCAAGCCGCCTTCCTGGTCAGGCTCGACGTGGAGCAGCCGCTGCCGACCCGCCAGGTCCCCATCGTCCAGCACCCGCTGGAGGCCCTCACGTACGACCGCACCACCCACACCCGGCCCGACGCCCCGGCGCCGGCCTGACTCAAGGAGGAAGCATGCCGATCTACAACGTCCCCGGCGTCTACGTGGAGGAGGTGCCCAGCGGCGTACGCCCAATCGCTGCCCAGTCGACGTCGACCCCGGTCTTCATCGGCACCGGCGGCAAGTCCGGCGCACCCCGCGGGGAGCCCATCGCCATCACCACCTGGACCGAGTACGCCAACGCCTTCCTCGGCGAAGGAGCCATGACCCCGCTGTCGCACGCCGTCAACGGGTTCTTCCTCAACACGCAGGGCCGCTGCTACATCCTCGACATCGGCGACGGCACGCTGACCGGTA
>JADGPB010000322.1 GCA_017882655.1 Propionibacteriales bacterium | reverse complement strand
GGCAACCTGATGCGGGAGTCCAAGGTCGTCGAGCGCCTCACGAAGGCCTCGGCCAACGAGCTGGCCAACGTCGTCACGCTGTTCCTCGGCCTCGCCATCGGCTCGACGATGAGGGGCGACCAGTTCCTCAAAGTCGGCACGCTGGCCATCCTCGGGCTCGGACTGCTGGCGTTCTTCCTCGACACGGCGGCCGGGGTTCTGTTCGGCAAGCTGCTCAACGTGCTGAGCGGCGGGAAGTTCAACCCGCTGATCGGGGCCGCAGGCATCAGTGCGTTCCCCATGGCGGCCCGCGTCGTACAGAAGGAGGCGAGCAAGGAGGACTTCTCGAACTTCCTCCTCATGCACGCCATGGGTGCGAACGCTGCCGGCCAGATCGCCAGCGTCATCGCCGGCGGTGTCCTCCTCGCCCTGATGGGCGCGGGATAGGCGAGGCCGTAGGGACATCGGCGGATCAGGTGGCGCGGATCTTCAGGTCGGCGAGGGCCCAGGGGTGGTTCTCGCGCCAGTGGGTCTGTTCCTGGGTGGCCCAGGTGTCCCAGTACGGGTCGTAGCCGCCCCTGTCGCGGGCGAGCGCGCGGTGCCTGCGTACGGGCTCGTCGAGCTCGAGCCACACGCGGCAGGTCGCCAGGGGGGCCGACGCCAGCGTGAGCGCGCCGCACCCCTCGACCAGGATGGGCCGCGCGGGATCGACCCTGACCCACTCGGAGGGCGTCGAGGTGTCCCAGTCCCAGCGTTGGTAGCCGGCGCTCGACGGGGCCAGGATCCGAGGTACGGCCGCGGAGCCGGCGGCGAGTCCGTGCCACCCCGGGTAGACGTCGTCGAGAGAGACCACCTGCAGCTCCTCGCCGCGGGCCGTGCGCCACGACTCGGCGATCAGCGCGGCCAGCGAAGTCTTGCCCGCGCCCGAGCCCCCGTCGAGCAGGATCACGGGACGTGCGGCGCGGGCGACGTGCGCGAGGACTGCCGCCGGCGCCTCGGCCACGCTCACCATGCTCACGTCCAGACCGCCCAGAACGTACCGGCGGCCGCCGCGGCTGCCAGCGCGACGGCTACCGCGAGCAGGCACGACACGACGAGTACGAGATCGGCCCGGCCCACGTGCGACTCGCGAGCCCACGTCCGTGGTGCTGTGCCGAAGCCGCGTGCCTCCATCGCGGTCGCCAGCTTCGAGCCGCGGCGGATCGCGATGACGAGCATCGCGAAGGCCATCGTCGCCCAGCGTCGTACGGCTCCGGTGTCGCCCAAACCGCGCGCCCGCCGCGCCAGGGCGAGAGAGCGCCAGTCGTCGACGAACCGGGTGATCAGCCGGAAGCCGGCGAGCGCCCCGAGCACGAAGCGGGCCGGTAGCCGCCAGACCTGCGCGAGACCGTCGGCGAGGTCGGTCGGGTCGATGCCGGTGAACAGCAGGATCGCCGGCATGCCGAGCGCGAGGACGCGCAGCATGACCGCGACGGCCAGATGCAACGAGTTGTCGGTGACGTGGACGAGGAACCAGTCGACGTGTACGAAGCCGCCCGGTCTCCCGTACAGCGCCATGTTGAGCCCCGCGAGCGGTGCCAGCGCGAGGACGGGCCACACGCGCCGGGCGATGAAGCCGATCGGAAAGCCCAGGGCGAGGGCCGCGACCAGCACGATGGCGACCATCGTTGCGCCGCTCACCCAGTCGAGCGTGACGAGCAGGGGTAGGGAAACGATGACGGCTGCCGCGATGCGCGTCACGGGGTTCAGGCGGTCCAGCGCGGTGCTGGGCGCTCGGTTGGGGAGGCTCACGAGGTGGCCTCAAGGTGTACGTGGTGCTCGCCGAGCAGGTCGAGGTAGTCGCGGTCGTGCGTGGCGGAGACCACGGTGGTTCCGGCATCGAGCTGCGCAGCGACGAGGCGTACGAGGTCGATCCAGGTCCGCCGGTCCTGGCCGAAGGTGGGCTCGTCGAGGAACATCACCGCCGGGCTGGTCGCCAGTACGGTGCCCACGCTCAGCCGCCGCTTCTCGCCGCCGGACAGGGTGAACGGGTTGGCTCTCGCGAGTCGAGAGAGATGCAGCTGTTCGAGCAGCTCCGCGACGCGGTGGTCGATCTCGCGTGCCGGACGCCTCAGTGCGCGCAGCCCGATGGCGAGCTCGTCGGCCACGGTCGTCGCGACGAACTGATGCTCGGGGTCCTGGAAGACCGTGCCGAGGCGTGTCAACAGCTCCTTGGACCGCCAGCGCGCCGGGTCCGTACGGCTGGGCTCGCGGTTCGGGGGAGTCACCGGTTCATCATGATAAGTGGGTGTTTCGTCGCTTCTCATGGCGAATTGGCCATGAGAAGCGACAACTCGCCTACTTAACATGATGAACCGGGGACCCGGCGGGCTGATCGCGGCGGAGGCTTCGACGTGTCCCGCCAACGGGGGGAGCAACCCGGCCAGCGTGAGGGCGAGGGTCGTCTTGCCGCTGCCGTTGGCACCGGTGAGCGTCGTGGAGAGGCCTTCGGGGATGTCGATGACGGGCACCGTCCGTACCGGCCGGTCGGCCTCGTAGCCGATCGTCAGCTCGTGGGCCGAAAGGACGGCGCCGCGCGAGGCGGGTGGCACGCGGGGGACGAGGCCGTGGCCGATCCCGGGTACCCACGCGCCGAGTGCGGCGAGCTCGTCGCCGTGCGCGGAGAAGACCCGATCCGGCGGGCCATCTGCTACGACACCGCCGGCCGCCGCGAGGACGACGACGCGGTCGACGAGCGCCAGCCAGGTCTCGATGCGGTGCTCGACGATGACGAGTGTGGTCTCGCGTTGGGTAACGAGTCGCGCGACCGCGTCCCGTACCTCGTCGACACCGGCCGGATCGAGGTTCGCAGTCGGCTCGTCGAGGAGCAGCAGCCCTGGTCGCATCGCGAGCGCGCCCGCGAGCGCCAGCCGCTGGCGCTGGCCCCCGGACAGACGCTCGGTGCTGTGGTCGAGGGGGAGGGCGAGGCCCACGTCGGCCAGGGCTGTACGGACGCGAGGCCAGATCTCGTCGCGCGGTACGGCCAGGTTCTCCAGCCCGAACGCCACGTCGTCACCCACGCGCTCGAGGATGGTCTGGGCGTCCGGGTCCTGCATGACCAGGCCACAGGTGCCGGGACGTGCCCGTTCTCCGTCGACCGTGAGCGACCCGGCCTCCTCGCCCTCGTCGCTGCTGCCGAGTACGCCGGCGAGCGCGTGGAGCAGCGTCGACTTTCCGGCGCCCGACGCCCCGAGCAGAAGCACCCGCTCCCCGGGCTCGATGCGCAGCGAGACGCCGGAGGTGGCCCAGGCGGCACGTCCAGCGTGCCGCCAGCCCCAGCCGTCGAGGCGTACCTGCGCTGCTCTCACTCAGACGTCCGCACGGACCTCGCGGCCGGCCGCGAACCGCGACAGCGCCCCGGACGCGGCCAGCGCCTTCGCCAGCGCCCAGCCGATCCCGCCGGCGAGGACCGCGCCGGAGATGACCATCGAGATCAGGTAGATGACGTTGAACATCAAAGACTTGGCGATGTTCCCCGGGATGAACAGCTCGAGAATCCACTCGCCCACTGCGGCGCCGGCGCCCGCGAGCGCCGCCTGGAGAAGGCCCCAACGCCTGTAGGCGAACGCCAGGAAGATCAGCTCCGCGCCGAGGCCCTGTGCGAGCCCGGAGTACAGCGTCGTGATGCCCCACTGGCTGCCGAGGGCGGCCGACACCGAGGCGGCGATCAGCTCGACAGCGAGCGCGGCACCTGGCTTGCGGATGATGAGCCCTCCGAGGACTCCGCCGATGAGCCAGATCCCGACAGCCAGACCGCCGAGGCCCGGGGTCGCGGCGTCCAACGCGTTAAAGCCGGCTCCGCCGACGAAGTTCCAGCCGAGGAAGATGATGCCGGTCGCCACGCCGAGTACGGCTGTGACGACGATGTCGACGACCCGCCACCC
>JADGPB010000321.1 GCA_017882655.1 Propionibacteriales bacterium | reverse complement strand
CACTCTGGAGCGGGTCTTCGTCAACGATCTCAAGAACTGCGTCGAGCTGACCGCGGAGCACTGGCGCAACCGATCGCTCGTTACGCGCCTCACCGAGCGGACGATCGCACCGTTCCGCTCGCTGGTGTAGCGCTTTCCGCGATCGACCGCGGTTTGGCCCCTGCGCCTAATGTCGGTGTATGGGCATAATCGGTTGGATTGTTCTGGGATTGATCGCCGGCGCTATCGCTAAGGCGATCCTGCCTGGTAAGCAGCGGGGCGGCTGGCTCATCACCATCCTGCTCGGCATCGTCGGAGCGCTCCTGGGAGGCTTCCTCGGCAGCGCGATCCTCAACGTGGGTCTGGGGTCGTTCTTCGAGATCCGTACCTGGCTGCTCGCCATCGGGGGCAGCCTGATCGTTCTCCTCATCTGGGGCTTCGCCACGAGAGGCAGCCGCAGGCGCTAGAACCACACCACAGCGAATTCCACACCGCCGTCCGGACGCACCGGGCGGCGGTGTGTCGTACCCCTCAGACCAAGCCCCTCAGACCAGGCGCCGGTCGGTCGCCCAGCGGGTCAGCTGGTGGCGGTTGGAGAGCTGGAGCTTGCGCAGCACGCTCGAGACGTGGGTCTCCACAGTCTTGATCGAGATGAACAGCTCGCGAGCGATCTCCTTGTACGCGTAGCCGCGCGCGATGAGCCGCAAGACCTCCCGCTCCCGCTGGCTCAGCCGGTCAAGATCCTCGTCGACGGCCGCGATGTCGATCGAGCCTGAGAACGCGTCGAGCACGAACCCGGCGAGCCTCGGGGAGAACACGGCGTCGCCGTCGGCGATCCGCCGGATCGCGTCGACCAGTTCGAGACCGTTGATCGACTTCGTCACGTACCCTCGTGCGCCAGCCCGGATCACGCCGATCACGTCCTCGGCGGCGTCCGACACGGACACGGCGAGGAACTTGATCTCCGGATCCTTCTCGTGGACCCGCTTGATGACCTCGATGCCACCACCACCAGGAAGGTGGACGTCGAGCAGTACGACGTCGGGCGTGGTCGCCAGTACGGTCGTCACCGCCGACTCGACGTCGGAGCCCTCGCCCACCACGCTGACGAGCGGGCCGATCTCGTGCTTGACTCCCGCGCGGAACATCGCGTGATCGTCGACGATCACCACGCGCTGACGCGCCGGGCGCTGTGCGGTGTTCTCGGTCATTTCACTCCAGTTCCATTCGCAGCCAGACCTCTGTGCCTTCGCCCGGGGCAGATCGGATCCTCGCCGTACCGTCATGGCGGGTCATCCGGTCCATGATCGAGCCCCGGACGCCCATCCTGTCATCGGACACGGCGCCGACCTCGAAGCCCTGGCCCCGGTCGCGAACGTACACCTCGGCGACATCGGGGAGGATCTCCGCGTACACGTCCACCCGGTCGGCGCCGGAGTGCTTCGCGGCGTTGAGCATGGCCTCGCGGCTCGCCCGCGCCAGGGCGTCCATCCGTACGTCCAGCTCGTGGTCGCCGACCACGACGAGGTCGACGGTCACGCCGCTGTCGTCCTCGACCTCGGCCGCGGCGGTCTCGAGCGCCACCTTGATCGTGTCGGCCTCGTGCGACCCCCCGTACAGCCACTGCCTCAGCTCGCGCTCCTGCTTGCGTGCAAGGGCCGCAACCGCCTTGGGATCGTCGGCCTGCCGCTGGATGAGCGCGAGGGTCTGGAGTACGGAGTCGTGGAGGTGCGACGCGACGTCGGCGCGAGCGTTGGCGAGAAGCTCCTGCTCGCGCGCGACCGTGAGGGCTGTGCGCGTGCGGAACGCCCAGGGCGCCGCGACCGCGAGCAGCACCACAAACAGGATGACCCCGGTCCACTGAGGTGTCGTGAGCTGCCGGATCCCGAAACCCCGCGAGATCGTCAGCACGATCCCGCCTGCGATCAACGCGATGCCGAGAAGCGCCTCGACAACCGCACGCATCCGGCGCCGGCGCCCGATCCGGGGCTTGAGGCTGTCGGCCTGGGTCCAGACGAGCGCCACGCCCACGGCGAACACCACCATCGGCCAGAACGGGACGACTTGCGAGACAGGCACGAGGAACTGGACGAGAAGCGCCACCCCGACCCCGAGCATCAGCAGCGCGAGACGTTCGCCGATGTCGGCCGAGCGGACCGACGTCTGGGTACGCATTCCCGTGCGGGTCGCGGCGTCGATGCCGGGCGCGGCAGGGCGGCGGTCGATCGGCATAGCGAGCCACAGGACGGCGTACACCACCGCGCCCACGAGCTGTACGCCGGCGAGCGCGACGACGATCGCACGGATCAGCAGCACCGGCCAACCGAGATGTGCGGCCAATCCAGTGCAGACACCGCCGAGCCAGGCTCCCGAAGCGACCCGAGTGGCCCGCAACGGTGTGACCGGTGCCGCAGGGGCGATCTGGGATCCTCCCGCTGACTGCTGGTCGAGCTGCGCCGCGATCTCGGCGAGCGAAGGCCTCGGCGCGGACGTGTCCGGGCCGAGACGTGGGTCATCACGATCAGGCATCGGGAAAAGCCTCACATGTCCACCCCCTTCCCGCCCAACCGGGTTGCCAACTCCGGGGGGTAGCAGGGGTCCACCCCTATGTGGAGGCTGTGTGCCACTTGGCAAGATTGGGGTGTGGCCACCACCGACCTCCTGCACCGCAGCGTCACCGACGCGCATGTAGCGGGAGTCTGCGGCGGGATAGCAGAGCGTTACCGCATCGACCCCCTGCTCGTACGGCTGGCTGCCGTCATCATCGCGCTGAGCTCGGGGGTCGGCCTCGTCCTGTACGGGGCGGCCTGGCTCCTGCTGCCGCGCGGCGCCGGTCAGCCGGCAATGATGCGGGCGTTCCCCCGGGTGGCTCGCGTACGGAGTCGTACCTGGTCGGTCGTCGTCAGCGGCGCTGCACTCCTCGTCCTCGTCCTCGTCGGGATGGTGTTCAACGCGAGCCTCCTCCCGACGATCGCCGTGCTCGGGATCCTGTACGCGTCTCAGCTGCGGCCCGGTACGAAGGGCTCACCAGCTCCCACGGGGGGCGCCGCGGCTCCGCAGACCTATCCCACGATGCCCGCTCCTGCTGGGGCACAGTGGCCGTTGCTGGCTCCGCCCCCGGGCGAGCTGATCATCACGACACCCGCCGGTCCGTGGCGACCGACGAACCGGTTCGGCCAGCCGTTGACCGCCGCGGACTGCGCCGCCTACTACGCGGTCCCGGACCCGATCGACCTGTACCAGCGACCTTCGGTGGCCGTGCCCATGCGACGTTCGCGCATCGTCGCGCTCATCTCCGGGCTGGCGATCGCCGCACTGTTCGCGATGATGTCGTTGCTCGGCGCGTTCGTCTCCGTGCCCCCCGTGACGTATCTGGCCGTCGGCCTCGCGGGTGTGGGTCTCGCGCTCATCGTCGGAGCGTTCGTGGGTCGGCCCAGCGGGTTCATCGCGTTTGCGATCGCGCTCGTTCTCGTTGCCGGAGCGGTCACCAGCTCGGCCCCCAACGCAACCAGCTCCATGACTCAGGGGCTCACCGCCACCAGTGACCTGCCGTCCGAGATCTCCGCCACCGGTGACTACAACCTCGACCTGTCCCAGGCCCAGATCGACGAGACCAAGACCGTGGACATCCGGGTCGACGGTGGCGACGCCCAGGTGATCCTCCCGGCGACGGGCAACGTCACGGTGGTCTATGACGACCAGTACGGCGTCGTCACGCTTGACGGCCCGTCAGGGCAGTCGGGCGAGTGGCATCGCATCACCGACCCGAATGGACCGACGCTCACAATCTCCATCACCGTCACCCTCGGCGACCTGGACGTGACGGGATGAAGCGCCGCCCGGTGGACGTCCTGTCCCTCGTCGTAGGCCTCACGGCCGTCGTGGTGGGGCTGGCTCTACTGTTGACAACGTTCGTGGCCACACC
>JADGPB010000320.1 GCA_017882655.1 Propionibacteriales bacterium | reverse complement strand
GTCGTTGCTAGGTTGGCCGGGTGACCGAAAGCTACCTTCGCTACCCGCACATCTGGGGCGACGACATCGTGTTCGTGGCCGATGACGACCTGTGGCTCGTTCCCACCGCCGGTGGTCGAGCATCGCGCCTGACCAGCGAACGATCACCTATCCGGCATCCGCGGTTCTCGCCTGACGGCTCGCGCATCGCGTACACCCGCATCGTCGGCAACGTGCCCGAGGTCTTCGTGCTCGACCTTGGCACCGGCGAGGTGCGGCAGGTCACGTACTGGGGCGTCCAGCACACGTACGTGGACGGCTGGCTCGACGGCTCGACGATCCTCGTCGCCTCTGCCGCAGGGCAGCCCTACCGCGTTCGGATGTGGCTTCACGCCGTCGATCTTGACGGTGCGACGACCAAGCTCCCGTACGGGACCGCGATGTCGGCGGCTGTCCGCGAGGACGGGACGGTCGCTGTGACCACGCCGTACTGGCGCGACCTTGCGATGTGGAAGCGCTACCGCGGCGGCACAGCACCGCAGCTGTGGCTGGGATCGGAGAAGGGGCCGTGGACACGGGCTCTACCTGACGAGACTGCGGGCATCTACTCGCCGGCGTGGGTAGGCGACCGGCTGATCTTCACCTCCGACCTCGGCGCTACGTTCCCCTCTCACGCGGACGAGCAGGCGCAGCTCTGGTCGATCGACGGCTCGGGCGGTGGCCTCACCCAGCACACGCAGCACGATGCCGATGCCGGCTACGTGCGGAACCCCACGACCGATGGCACGCGGATCGTCTACCACGCGCGTGGCCGCCTGTACGAGATGGCGTCGCTCGATTCGGCGCCGGAGCGCGTCGACGTACAGCTCGCCGCCCCGATACGACCCCACACCATCGCGCCGACGCAGCGCCTCATGACACCTCAGCCCGACCAGGGTGGCGACCTGTCGGTGCTCGAGTGGCACGGCGCGATCTTCGCACTGACCCATCGGGCTGGCCCGGCGCGGGCTCTGTCCGCGGCGCCGGGGGTACGTGCCAGGTTGCCGCGCCACATCGGCACCACCGGCCAGGTCGCCTACGTCACCGACCACTTCGGCGAGGACGCGCTCGAGATCCGTGCGACCGACGGTACCGGTGAGGCGCGCCGGATCGCGCGGGGACGGCTGGGTCGGGTGCTCTCGCTGGCCGCCGCACCCGATGGCTCCGTACTGGCTGTGGTGACCGGAGACGGCCGCATCGCCACCGTGCGGGTATCGGACGGTCGAGTGACCGACCTCGGCACCTCCCCGGAGGGCGAGGCCACCGGGCTGGCGTTCTCACCCGACGGCCGCTACCTGGCGTGGGTGGCGCCGACCGGTACGGGGATGACGACCCGCCTGTACTACGCGGACCTTCGGGCTCGTCGCAGCCGCGTCGAGGCCCTCACCTCCGGCCGCTTCCACGACACGAACCCTGCGTTCACCCTTGACGGCCAGCACCTCGTCTTCCTCAGCGCACGGACGTTCGATCCCCGCTACGACGAGCAGGGATTCGACCTCTCCTTCATCGGTACGGTCCGGCCCTACCTCGTGCCGCTGTCCGCGACGGCACCGGCCCCCTTCGGGGCCGCCGCCGACGGGTGGCCGATCAGCAAGGTCCAGGCCGAGGCAACGGCGACGGAGAAGAAGGACGACGCCCCGAAGCAGGTCGTCTCGGGCGAGCTCGACGCCGACGGCTTCGAGGAGCGGCTGGTGCCCTTCCCCGTACCCTCCGGCGACTATCAGGACCTAAGGGCCGCCAAGGACGGCGTGGTGTGGCGCCGGGTCGTGGCTCCGGCCGGCGAGCTGGGCGCAGGTCGAGCGGGTGTCATCAAGGAGCCCGATCCCGACCTGCTCGAGCGGTACGCGTTCGACACCCGCTCGGTCACCGTCCTCGGCCCCTGCGAGGCGTTCGAGGTGTCCGGCGACGGCGAGCGCGTGGTGCTCAGGCTGAAGGACGAGCTGGTCGTCGTACCGTCGACCAACAAGCTCGAGGACGACGACCCCGCACGCGTCAACGTCGACCTCGCGCGACTGAGGCGCACGGTGGACCCGCGTCCCATGTGGCGGCAGATGTTCGACGAGAACGGCCGCCTCATGCGCGACTTCTACTGGCGCGAGGACATGGACGGTACGGACTGGGGCAAGGTCCTCGACAGACACCGGCCGAGCGTCGAGCGGGTCCGTACGTTCGACGACCTCGCCGACATCCTCTGGGAGACGGTCGGCGAGCTCAACACCTCGCACGCGTACGTGCAGCCGCCCCCCGCGAAGGGGAAGCCGGTTCAGGGTCTGCTCGGCGCGGACCTCGAGCCCGATGCGGATGGCGCACGGATCGTACGGATCCTGCCGGGGGAGTCCTCTGACCCTGAGGCGCGGTCTCCGCTGCGCGCCGCAGGTGTCGATGCGCAACCCGGCGACGTCATTCTGTCCATCGACGGTCAGGTGGTGGATCGGCGTGGGGTCGGTCCGTTGCTCGTCGGCGCGGCCGACACGGTCGTCGAGGTGACGCTGCGGCGGGGTGGGACGAGTCGGCGGGTGGCCGTGATCCCGACGGCGAACGAGACGCCCTTGCGGTACCAGGCGTGGGTCGCCAGCCGGATCGCGTACGTGGAGGAGAAGTCAGGCGGCCGTCTCGGCTACCTGCACGTGCCCGACATGATGGCGACGGGCTGGGCGCAGTTCCACCGCGGTCTCGACCTCGCGATGTCCCACGAGGGGCTCGTCGCGGACATGCGCTACAACGGCGGCGGCCACACCTCGCAGCTGATCATCGAGCGGCTGAGCCGCAAGATCGTCGGCTGGGACGTCGTACGCCACGGTGCGCCGGAGCCGTACCCAGCAGCCGGTCGTCGCGGCCCTGTCGTGTTCGTCACGAACCAGTTCGCGGGCTCGGACGGCGACATCGTCTGCGCGGCCGCGCAGGAGCTGAACCTCGGACCGGTAGTAGGACAGCGCTCGTGGGGAGGCGTCATCGGCATCGACGGCCGCTTCGACCTGGTCGACGGTACGGGCGTGACGCAGCCGCGTTACTCGTTCCACTTCGACACCCACGGCTGGGACGTCGAGAACCATGGCGTCGACCCGGACATCGAGTACGTCATGAGCCCGGGCGACTGGTCCGACGAAGGCGCCCACGACCCGCAGCTGGACCTGGCGATCGCCGAGGCCCTCAAGCTGCTGGAGGCCACCCCGGCCTCGGCACCGCCACAGCTCCCAGCCCCCAGGTCCCGCCCGGCGCGCTGAATAGCAGGGTGGTCGCCCCTTCGGGGCGTCGCCCTTGTCGGTGGGAGGTGCCGCGCCTTCGTCGACCCGATTGGTGGTCGTTATAACAGGGGCTGGAAGCCGTCCGCCACGCTCGTTCGAGCTGGCTCCCCAAGCCATCGACCGCTTCCCAAGCCATCGATGGGTTGGCCAGTGGTGCGATGGCTTGGGGAGCGGGCTTCGACTAGGAAGACCGAGAGACAACGGGGTGCCGATCCCGACGCTCTTCACGCCCCTCATCCGACCATCCGGGGACGCGACGCTCAGCACAGATTCCGTACCGTGGCCTTCTCCTGGGCGAGGACGCCGAGGCGGGAGACCTCGAAGGTGTGCTCCTGCGGGATGGCTGTGTTCGTACGGTTCACGACGTCGTTCACGACGTCGGAAAAGAACGTCAGCTTCACGTCGGAGCAGTCGATGTACTCGGTGCCCTTCTGGTCGGCGACGAAGAGGTGGTCGGTACCCGGGCGGCCTTCGATGTCGACGTACTTGCGGAGCTCGATGTAGCCCTCGGTGCCCACGATGACCAGGCGGCCGTCGCCCCACGTCGGCAGGCCCTGCGGGGTGAACCAGTCCACCCGTACGTACCCCTGCGCGCTGTCGGACGACAGCATCATGTCTCCGAAGTCCTGGAAGTCGGGGTGCTCGGG
>JADGPB010000319.1 GCA_017882655.1 Propionibacteriales bacterium | reverse complement strand
ACCCAGGAACTGACGGACCGCGATCGCCAGCGACGGCGGGATCGCAGCGATGTCCGCGCGCACGGCCCATGCCCCGAGGTGAGGCGGCATCGCAAGAGCAGGTGGCGGACGGAGCGAGACCCGCTCGTTGATCGCGAATGTGCCGGCCGCCATGTCGCCCAGTCGCTTCGACCTCGGGCTGATCAGTCCCACGACAATCGGGACCACGCCACCAGGCAGGAGGGGGAAGAAGAACTCGACGAACCCGATCAGCGCCCGGACCATGCTGTGCCTCGCGGTGATCCGCCCCCCGTCGTCGCGTGCCACACGGAGGCCCATGGCCAGCTTCCCGAGCGAGCGTCCGTGGCTCGCGATCTCGACGACCGCGGGGACGACGACGAGGCAGATCACGACGTCGAGGATGCCGACCGTGATCGACACGGCGTCCGAGGCGAACGTCAGGTACATGGTCTCGATCAGGATGACCGCGACGAACGCGATCAGGTAGACGACCCAGTCGATGAGGGCACCTACGAGTCGCTGCGGAAGTGAGGCGACGGGCAACTCGACGGCGACACCCTCACCCGTGACGACGTCCTCGCTCGCGTACGCGCGGTAGCCGACGACGTCACTCACTCCTCGAGGCTATCGCCACACCCGCCCACACGGGCGCCGGCGCGGCAGCTCCGGCCCCTAGAGTGAGGGTGTGGACCTCGACGCCTACGTGGGAGCGCGCTCGCACGAGTGGTTGCGCCTGCACGATCTCTCCCGGCGGCGCACGATGACCGGTGCCGAGGCCGACGAGTTCCTCGACCTGTACCAGCGGACATCGACGCACCTGTCCGTGGTGCGATCCGCGAGCCCGGACCCGTCCGTGGTCACCTACCTGTCCGGGGTGCTGGCGCGAGCGCGGTTGACGACGGTGGGCTCAGGCACCACGATCCCCGAGGTGCTGCTCGGCTTTGTGACCCGGACCTTCCCCGCGGCGCTCTACCGCCTGCGCTGGTGGTGGATCGGCATGGCGGTCGGCACTCTGCTCGTGGCCCTCGGCGCCGGCGTGTGGACGATGTACCACCCCGAGGTCTACGCCAGCGTCTTGACGCCGGCCCAGATCGACGCGTACGTCAACTCGGACTTCGCGAACTACTACTCCGAGTACGCCCACCACGAGTTCGCGACGCTCGTCTGGGTCAACAACGCGTGGGTGTCTGCCCAGGCGATCGCATTCGGTGTGGCCGGCCTGCCGACGCTGTGGGTCATGTACGACAACGCCATCAACCTCGGAGTGACCGGCGCGCTCATGATCAGCCATGGTCGCGCTTCCCTGTTCTTCGGGATGATTCTCCCCCACGGCCTGCTCGAGCTGACGGCCGTGTTCATCGCCGGCGGTGTGGGACTGAGGCTGTTCATGTCATGGATCAGTCCGGGCGCCCGGACCCGGCTCCAGTCCTTCGCCCACGAGGGCCGCACCGCGATGGCGGTCGTTCTGGGGCTCGTCGGGGTGCTGCTCGTGAGCGGGTTCATCGAGGGGTTCGTCACGCCGTCGGCCCTGCCGACGTGGGCTCGTATCGCCATCGGTGTCGTCGTGGAGGCGCTGTTCCTCGCGTACGTGTTCCGAGTCGGAGGCCGTGCCGTGGCTGACGGCGCCACCGGTGATGTCGAGATCGCCGACCAGGAGACCGCAGCGCCCGTGTCGATGTGAAGCCTCTGTGAGGCCTGGCCGCTAGAGCAGACCCTGCCGCTTGAGCATGAGGTAGTGGTCGGCGAGCTTCACCGGCAGCCGATCCGGCGGCTCGTCCAGGACATCCACGCCAAGGGCGTGCAGCGCGGCGGCCGTACGTTCACGGAGCGCGACAGCCCGCTCGGCGGCGACCGCTCCGTACACGTCGGCGACCGACCTCCGGCTACGCCGCATCCGCTCCACGGCCGGGTCTGCGACCGACGCGAGGACGACTCGGTGGTGCGCGGTCAGCGCCGGAAGCTGCGGGAGGAGCCCCTCTTCGATGGCCGCCGACTCGAGCGGCGTCAGGAGCACGATCAGGGCCCTCTGGGTACCGAGACGGGTGATCTCTGTCGCGAGCGTTGCCCAGTCGGCCTCCACCAGCCGTGCGTCGACCGGTGCGAGGGTGCTGATCGCCTCGTGCAGCAGACGCGCACGGTCATGGCCGGCGATTCGCGCGTGGACGACGCGGTCTCCCGCGAGCAGCTGTACGCGGTCCCGGGCGTGTCCGGCGAGGGCGACGAGAAGCAGGGCCGCGTCCATGGCCGCGTCCAGCCTCGGTGCGTCATCGATCCGCCCAGCACTGGTTCGCGACGTGTCGAGCACGATGACGATCCGCTTGTGCTGTTCCGGCTGCCAGGTGCGGACGACCAGCGCCGTGCGGCGCGCGGTGGCCCGCCAGTCGATGGAGCGCACGTCGTCGCCGTCCACGTAGTCGCGGAGGCTGTCGAACTCGGTGCCCTGGCCGCGGGTCCGGACGGCGGCACGGCCGTCCAGCTGGCGCAGGACGGCGAGACGACTGGGAAGGTGCTTCCGAGACGGGAAGGGGGGCAGCGCCCGTACGTACCCGTCGACCTTGACCGACCGCTGCCTGGCAGCCAGCCCGAACGGCCCCCACAGCCGCGTCGTGACGAGGTCCGAGCGACGATCGCCCCGGCGTGTCGGCGTCAGCATGGTGGTGACCTGGATGCGCTCCCCTGCCGGGATGTCGATCCGGTGGCGCTCCCTGGCCCCGGCAGACGGCGGCCAGGCGTCGCGCAGCACACCACGGATCCGCCGCCGGCCAGTGTTGGTCACCAGCAGCTTGGTCCTGGTCGACTCACCCAGCCTGACCTGGGTCGGCTCACTGCGGACGAAGCCGAGCGCCTTCGGGGAGGGTGCGGCGAGGACGTCCACGACGAGCAGGACGACGACGGCGAGCGCCCACCACCGCACCGTGTCCCCGGTGGGCCACACGATGACAGGCAGCAGGCCCACCAGGGCCACGACCGCCGCACGCCAGCTCAGAGCCATGCGTCAACGGGGGACGGGGACGGACCCGAGCGCACTGTCGAGGACCGATTCGACGCCGATGCCCTCGAGCTCCGCTTCGGGGCGCAGGGAGAGCCGATGGGCGAGCGTGGAGTGGGCGAGGCTCTTGACGTCGTCCGGGGTCACATAGCCCCGACCGTTGAGCCACGCCCAGGCACGTGCCGCGCCCATCAGCGCCGTCGCACCACGGGGGCTGACCCCGAGCGCCAGCGCCGGCGAGTTCCGGGCCGCGCGCGCGATGTCAACGATGTACGCGGCGACCTCATTGGCGACGTGCACGTGGGCCACGGCGGCCACCCCGGCGTCGAGGTCGGCGATCGAGGCGACCGGTGCGATCCCCGCCGCAGCCAGGTCACGTGGGTCGAAACCGTCGGCGTGGCGGCGCAGCACCTGCACCTCGTCAAGACGCTCGGGCACAGGCAGGACGACCTTGAGCAGGAAGCGGTCGAGCTGCGCTTCCGGCAGCGGGTACGTGCCCTCGTACTCGATGGGGTTCTGCGTAGCCGCGACCATGAACGGTCTGGGCAGCGGGTGGGGCACGCCGTCGACGCTCACCTGCCGCTCCTCCATCGCCTCCAGCAGCGCCGCCTGGGTCTTGGGAGGGGTCCGGTTGATCTCGTCGGCCAGCAGCAGGTTCGTGAACACCGGGCCTTTGCGGAAGGCGAAGTCCGAGGCGCGAGCGTCCCAGACGAGCGATCCGGTGAGGTCACCCGGCATCAGGTCGGGGGTGAACTGCACCCGCTTCGTCTCGACGTCGAGAGCCGCGGCGAGCGCCCGGATGAGCAACGTCTTGGCGACCCCGGGGACTCCTTCGAGCAGGATGTGGCCCCTGACGAGCATCGCCACGATCAGGCCGGCCACGGCGGCGTCCTGTCCGACCACGGCCTTGGCGACCTCCGCCCGGA
>JADGPB010000318.1 GCA_017882655.1 Propionibacteriales bacterium | reverse complement strand
CTCGTACGCAGGGTCGCCGGCGAAGCCCTTCGGATCGATGACGAGCCAGGGCCGACGCTCGCCACGCAGGACGTTCTCGTAGTGGAGATCGCCGTGGATGGCTGCGCTGGGCTCGTCGGCCATGAGCCGAGGGGCCGCAGAGAGCGCCTGCTCTACGAAGCGGGATGGCATGGCGCCGCGAGGGAGCGCACGGACATTGTCGAGCCAGTGGCCAAGGAGTACCCGCAGGTCGGTCAAACGGGGGCTCGGCGGACGGTGGATCAGCCCGTACAGCTCGCCCACGACCTCGCAGGCTTCGAGGACGCCGATGCTGGTGAGATCGTCGGGCCCAAGCCGCTCCATGAGCGTGGCTCCGCGCCGAGGGTCTGCGGCCCATAGCTCGACGGCCCCGTGTCCGCCCCACAGCTGCAACGCGATCGGCTCCCCATAGGACTCTGGATCGATGAGGCCGATCTTCAGCATGCCTCTGCGACCAACATCGGTGAGCACCGGCATGACGAGTCCGGTGAAGCCGAAGCTCGGCTCACCGTCGTACGACAGAGCCCACTCATCAGTGATCTGGTCGGCCATCTGCGGGAGTCGCCTAAGGAACACGTCCCGGTCCGGATCCAGCGGCGACTGTGCCGCGAACCCAGCCGGAATCTCGTACGGGAGTCTCACGAGCTTCCGCGACGCGCCCACGCGACGATGGCGATACCTCCGCCGACGAGGACTACGCCGATGACGGCGTTGAACCCGCCGAGGCCGATGAGAAGGGAACCGACGTCCGGCTCTCGTACGCCCGCGTACGCGAAGATCACGCCCAGCACAGCGAAGACGAGGCCCGCAACCGCGATCAGTGTCCCCGCGATGGTGCCGACGAGACGCTGCCGTGGGGTCATGTCAGGCTGACCCGTTCCTTCACGATGTCGGCGAGCTCCTCGCAGATTTCCTGTGCCTCGTCGAACGTCGGGGCTTCGACCATCACCCGCACGACCGGCTCCGTACCAGACGGCCGCAGCAGCACCCGCCCGGAATCGCCGAGCCGCTTCGTCGCCGCGCTCACGGCCGCCTTGATCTCGAGGTCAGCCCCGGCACGCAGCTTGTCGACGCCTCGGACGTTGATCATGACCTGGGGCAGCCGCGTCATGACCTCGGCCAGCTCGGCCAGCGACTTGCCCGTTCGTGCCATGCGCGCAGTGAGGTGGAGCCCGGTGAGCACCCCGTCGCCAGTGGTGGCGAACTCGCTCATGATCACGTGGCCCGACTGCTCTCCGCCGAGGGTGAAGCCGTTGGCGTTCATCGACTCCAGCACGTACCGGTCGCCGACCTTCGTCTGATCCACGCGGATCCCCTGCGACCTCATGGCGTGCAGGAAACCGAGGTTGCTCATCACGGTCGCCACCACCGTGTCGGACTGCAGCTCGTGGTTCTCTTGCATCGCCACTGCGAGGATCGCGAGGATCTGGTCGCCGTCGACGAGTGAGCCGGCCGCATCGACCGCGAGACACCTGTCCGCGTCGCCGTCCAGCGCGATGCCGAGGTCGGCGCCATGCTCGACGACGGCCCGCTGCAGGTCGTCCATGTGTGTCGAGCCGCAGTGGTCGTTGATGTTGAGGCCGTCGGGCGTGTGGTGGATGCCGATGACCGTCGCGCCCTGAGCCGCGAACGCGGCCAGCGACGTCGCCGACGCAGCACCGTTCGCGGAGTCGATGACGATCGTCACGCCGTCCAGGCTCGCGTCGGCGCCGACGGAGGCCACAAGGTGCGCGATGTAGGCGTCGACGAGTCCGGGGTCGTCCGTCACGCGGCCTACATCGGCACCAGTCGGACGCTGCCAGGGCTCGCGCAGCCGCAGCTCGATCGCGTCCTCGAGGTCGTCGTCCAGCTTGATGCCACCGCGAGCGAAGAACTTGATGCCGTTGTCGGGCATCGGGTTGTGCGAGGCCGACAGCATCACGCCGAGGTCGGCGCCCGTCGCGGAGACGAGGTAGGCGACGCCAGGGGTCGGCACGACGCCGACACGTACGGCATCGACGCCCGCACTCGCGAGACCGGCCACCACCGCAGCCTCGAGGAACTCACCCGAGGCACGCGAGTCGCGACCGACGAGCGCCCGAGGACGGTGCCCGTTCGCGAACGCGCCAGCCTCACCGAGGACATGGGCGGCCGCGACGGACAGGTCGAGCGCGAGTTCAGCCGTGAGGTCGCTGTTGGCGAGCCCACGCACACCGTCGGTGCCGAAGAGACGGCCCATGACAGCGGACGGCGCGATCAGCGCTTGCTGTACTGAGGAGCCTTGCGGGCCTTCTTGAGGCCAGCCTTCTTGCGCTCCTTGATCCGCGCGTCGCGAGTCAGCATGCCGGCCTTCTTGAGCGCCGGGCGCGAGGCCTCGGCGTCAGCAGCGTTGAGCGCACGGGCGACGCCGAGACGCAGAGCGCCGGCCTGACCCGTCACGCCGCCGCCGTTGATGCGGGCGATGATGTCGTACGATCCGGCGACAGCCGCGGTCTCCAGCGGCTCGGACGCGATCTGCTGGTGCACCTTGTTCGGGAAGTAGTCCTCAAGGGTGCGGCCATTGATGGTCCACGTGCCGGTGCCCGGGATGAGCCGGACGCGGGCGACGGCTTCCTTGCGACGACCGGTGCCACCGGTCTTCATGACGACAGCCGGACGGCTCGACGGGGACGCACTGGAGGGCACCGCTTCGGAGCGGTACGCGATCTCGCGGTCACTCTCGTCGGTGAAGGAGGCGATCTCCTCGCCCTCGGGCTCGACGACTTCAGTCACAGACACGGGCAGGTCCTCAATCTCACTGGGCGATCTGGGTGATCGTGTACGGCTTGGGCTGCTGCGCAGCGTGCGGGTGCTCAGGACCCGAGTAGACCTTCAGCTTGCTCAGCAGCTGGCGGCTGAGCTTGTTCTTCGGGAGCATGCCCCACACGGCACGCTCGACGACCTTGCGGGGATCCTTGTCCAACAGCTCGCCGTACGGGACGGCCTTGAGGCTGCCCGGACGGGTCGTGTGGCTGTAGGCCATCTTGTCGGTGCGCTTCGACCCCGTGAGGGCGATCTTCGACGCGTTGACGACGACGACGAAGTCGCCGGTGTCGACGTGCGGCGCGAACGTGGGCTTGTGCTTGCCACGCAAGAGGGTTGCGGCAGTCGTAGCGAGGCGTCCAAGGACAATGTCCTGGGCATCGATGACGTGCCAGTTCCTGGTGATCTCGCCAGGCTTCGGGCTGTACGTAGACACGGGTCGAACCAATCTCTCGCTTGAGCTATCCAGACTGCGGGCGCCACGGGGCGAATACACCGGGCACAACAGCGGCTAACACTACCGCTCGGCCTTCGGATCGGCAAAACGGTCGGCTACACGAACCGCACCCAGTTGGCCCCGTTGCCCGTCTCCTGACGGTCGACTTCTGTGAGTCTCGCCTCGGCACCGACCTCGTACAGGGTCGCGGTCGTCGACCGCTCCCCTAACGCCACAAGGTACCGCCCGTCCGGCGTCACGCCGAATCCGCGGGGCTGCGCCTCGGTGGACGTGAACGCTGTGACCGGCTCCGGCTCGCCGCTCAGACCCAGAGGCAAGGTGGCGATCGTCGACGCGGACCGCTCGCTCGCCCAGGCCCAGCGGCCGTTCGCCGCCAGGTGGACGTCGGCGCCCCAGACGAGGTGCTCGGCTGTGGGATCCGCGCCGTACCGACTGTGCGCCAGCCCCGCTGCCGGGTCGACGATCGACTGCTGCGAGGTGAGCGTCAGCTCGCCGCTCCCGACGTCGCGGGTGAAGTGGAGAACCTCGCCGGAGAACTCCGTGACGACGAGTGCGCTCGTTTCCTCCGCATTGAGCACGATGTGGCGCGGGCCCGAGCCGACGGGCGCCGCGACGGGCCGCGGGTCCGTCAGCGACCCGTCCTGCCCGAGCGCGTACCGGATCACGGCGTCCTC
>JADGPB010000317.1 GCA_017882655.1 Propionibacteriales bacterium | reverse complement strand
GACCAGTCCGCACGATGTCTCATGGCGCTCCTAGACGACGGACTGCTCCATGGCACTGAGGCAATCAGCCTTTACGAGTGACGTTGTCGGCGACGGATTGGGCGTCGCACGATAATGGTGCGTAAACAGTTACCGACGAGTCGGTGAGCAAATGCCGGAGAGCGTTCTCCGCACGCGACACCGGTGGTGCGTCCGTGCTGTGATCGGGCCGTCTCCTAGGGAGGTTCCGCTTGTCCGCAGCAGTCTCGGTACCGCGTCGTCGTCGAGGTTCGCGCCGCGCCCGTCGCGACGCGCTCGTGTTCCTCGCCATGGCCGCGCCGAACCTCGTCCTGATCGGCGCCTTCACGTACCGCCCGCTGATCATGAACATCTACTACTCGACGCTCAACTGGACCCTCGGCTCGGCCTCGGCCACGATCGTCGGTTTCGGCAACTACGTGCGGTTCTTCACCAGCGATGCCGCCGGCGTCGTCCTGACCACCACGGCGATCTTCGCCGTGCTCACCGTCGGCGGCTCGATGCTCCTCGGGCTGCTCGTGGCGCTCGCGCTCAATACGAAGGTCCGGGGTCAGACGCTCGCCCGTGCCAGCGTGTTCGCCCCGTACGTTCTCTCCGGTGTCGGCGTCGGCCTCGTCTGGCTGTTCATCTTCGACCCGGTGTACGGGGTCCTCGCGTACGTGCTGCGCCGGTTCGGGACGGAGAGCCCCCGCTGGTTCAACGACCCGACACTGTCGCTGGTCATGGTGATCGTCGTCTACGTCTGGAAGAACCTCGGCTACTGCGCGATCGTGTACCTGGCCGGGCTCCAGAGCCTGCCCGCCGATGTGATGGAGGCCGCCTCCCTGGACGGCGCCAGCACGTCGCGCCGCTTCTGGCACGTGTCGCTGCCGCTGCTCGGGCCTACCACGCTCTTCCTGCTCATCACGACGATCCTGTCCTCGTTGCAGGCGTTCGACCTCATCAAGATCATGACGCCCACCTCGCAAGGTACGCGGACGCTCATCTACGAGGCGTACGTGCAGGGCTTCGGCGCGTACCAGCGCGCCGGCTACTCCGCGGCGATCTCGGTGATCCTGTTCGTCTTCCTCATCACGCTCACGATCGTCCAGATCGCCTGGGTGGACAGGAAGGTCCACTACTCATGAGCCTCGCCACCGTGAAGTCGTCCGCCACGAAGACCGACGCGCCGGGCGGGTCGTCCGCGCCGGCTCGCGTCTCGGCCGGGCGACGCCGCCGCATCCTGCCGACGATCCTCGGCGGCTACCTGCCGCTGGTCGTCATCGTGCTCGTGGTCGCGCTCCCGCTGGGCTGGATGATCCTGTCGAGCTTCAAGCAGGTCAGCGAGGTCATCACGCTCAACCTCCACGTACTGCCGCAGCGCTGGAGCCTCGTCAACTACACCGAGGCCTTCCGTACAGCCCCCTTCGGCCGCTTCTTCCTCAACTCGGTGCTGGTCACCGTCGTCGGCGCGACGCTGAAGGTGCTGCTGGCGATCCACACGGCGTACGCGCTGGTGTTCGTGCGGTTCCCGGCCAAGAACGTCATCTTCGTGGCGGTGCTGGTGGCACTCATGGTGCCGCCGCAGGTCGCCATCCTTCCCAACTACGTACTGATCGCCGGCATGAACGGCCTCAACACGTACTGGGGGATCATCGTCCCGAGCCTTGGGACAGCCTTCGGTACGTTCTTGTTGCGCCAGGCGTTCCGGTCGCTGCCGATGTCGATGCTCGAGGCGGCCGAGGTCGACGGCGCCGGGCATCTCGCCCGGCTGTGGCGAATGGTCATCCCGGTCACCGCCCCGAGCATCGCCACGGTCGCGCTCGTCACGATCGTCTCGGAGTGGAACGAGTACATCTGGCCGCTCATCATCACCACCGACCCCAATCTGATGACGCTTCCCGTCGGCCTGACGTTGCTCCAGAACAACGAGAGCGGCCCGGCTGGGTACGGCGTGATGATGGCAGGCGCGGTCATCGTCATCCTCCCCGTGCTGGCGGTCTTCGCCTTCCTCCAGCGCTACATCGTGGCCGGGCTCACTGCGGGCACGGCCTCAAACTGACGAAAGGAAATCCCTTCACCATGGCATTCTCCCTTGATCGCCGAAACTTCCTCGCCCTGAGCGGCGCCGGTATCGGCGCTCTCGCTCTCGGCGCGTGCAGCGGCCCCAACACCTCCGGGTCCACCGCCTCTTCGTCCGCAGCGAACAGTACGGACTGGTCCAAGGTGACCCCCGCCGCCGAGATCTCGTTCTGGTCGAGCCATCCCGGCAAGTCGCAGGACATCGAGAACTCGCTCATCGCGGCGTACCACAAGACCCAGTCCGAGACGAAGGTCACCCTGGTCTCCGCCGGTGCGAACTACGAAGAGGTCGCCCAGAAGTTCCAGACCGCCCAGCAGGGTGGCCAGCTGCCGCACGTCGTCGTGTTCTCAGACGTGTGGTGGTTCCGGTACTTCATCAACGACTCGATCATCAACCTCGACGGGCTTCTGAGCTTCCTCAAGGTGAACACAGGCGACTACGTCGAGGGCCTGTACAAGGACTACTCGTACAACAGCAAGCAGTGGGCCGTCCCGTACGCACGTTCGACGCCGCTGTTCTACTACAACAAGGCCATGTGGGCCGCGGCCGGGCTCGAGGACCGCGCGCCGAAGACGTGGCAGGAGTTCGCCACGTGGGCGCCCGCGCTCAAGGCGGCGAACCCGAGCGCGCAGACCGCGCACATGTACCCGGCCGCCTCCGACTACGACTCCTGGACGTTGCAGAACAAGATCTGGGGCGAGGGCGGGTCGCTGAGCAATGACTGGACGATCACGTGCGATGCAGATCCGGTCGTGCGGGCACTGCAGTTCACGCAGGACTCGGTGTACAAGGACAAGTGGGCCAAGGTCTCCGCGAAGGACGCCTCGGCCGACTTCGCGGCGGGCGCGGCGGCCTCGTTCGCCGGGTCGACGGGATCGTTGGTCGGGGTGCTCAGCACCGCGAAGTTCGACGTCGGCGTGGGATTCCTCCCCGGCGGCTCGAAGGCCACCGACATGGTGTGCCCGACCGGCGGAGCCGGCCTCGGCATCCCGAAGGCGATCACTCCCGAGCAGCAGCTCGCGGCGGCGAAGTTCCTGGCGTTCCTCGGCCTGCCCGAGAACACCGCAGCCTTCTCTGCGGCGACCGGCTACATGCCCGTACGGAAGTCCAGCGACATGAGTGCGGTGTACGCGAAGCGGCCCCAGGCCAAGATCGCCGTCGACCAGCTCGCGCACACGCGATCGCAGGACTACGCACGGGTGTTCCTGCCGGGCGGCGACCGTGAGATCGGCATCGCCAGCTCCGACATCCTCACCCAGCAGGCCAAGGTCGCCGACCGCCTCACCAAGTTGAAGTCGACTCTCACCGACATCTACACCACGGACGTGAAGCCGAAGCTCTCCTGATCCCCGCGTGGGTGGGGTACGGCCTGCACCACCGCGGCCCCACCCACGCTGGCACCCCGCACGACCGCACAGGCAAAAAACTCCACTGCACAGGCAAGATCTCCACTCCAGAAACACTAGATAGTATTGACCTCATGGCTTGTATTCGTACATGTGTCCTGATACTCTTGATCCATGACCACCCCCGGTTCATCTGTTCGGCTCGCCGTGACGAGCGCCGTCGCGCACGCGCTGGCGGACGTCGATGCGGTGCGCACTGGGATGCGGCGCGACGGTGTGTCGGACCGCGAGGTCTTGGACGCGCTCGAGCTGATGGTCAGGCTGCAGCGGCAGGTGAACGGCACAGTCAGTGTGCTGATGGCGGCCGCCGAGGCGCGTCACGCGGCGGAACGCACGACGAACGCGCCACTGGAAGTGATGCTGACGACGTCGGGGCAGGAGTCGGTGCCGCAGGTCCGCAACCAGGTGTTCCAGGCAGGGATCCTCGCGAGCCGGCCGAAGGTCCACGACGCGGCGGCGGCCGGGAGGA
>JADGPB010000024.1 GCA_017882655.1 Propionibacteriales bacterium | reverse complement strand
ATCGCCTCGGGTCCGGGACCTGATCAGCTACCGCCTCAGGTCACTACTCGAAGCCGGCGGGTTCAGACCCCTCATCCACTTTCTTTCGTGAAGAGGCACGTTACTCGCGGCCGAGACGACGGTCGTAGCACACGATGGATCGACCCGCTGCGCCCATCTCAGGCGCTTGAGCGGCCCGTTTGGCGTCTCTTGGCATCCGACCGGCCGCTCCCCAGCAGAGCTCAATAGATTCGGCGACCTGTGTCATCTGGGACCCCGGACTTCCGGAAGAAGTACGAGCGCACCTGGTCGCGCCAGTCGATCGCGCAGGAAAGCTGCTCTGCCAAGAGTTCGCGGATCCGTCGATCAAGGTCGACCGGAATCGGGCCACCCACCAGGTCCGACAGGCCTTCCCACGCCTCAGTGGGACCGTCGAGCGCCTCGACGGCATCGGCGCGCGAGTCGTAGATGTGCCTGATCACTGTCTTGCCAGAGTGCAGGACGTGCCCGTACGGGACATGGTGGAAGAAGAGGAGCAGATCGTCAGGGCAGGTGTCGACCGACTCATATAGCTCCCGCCAGGGCGATGGGTACTGGCTGGTGAAGCCGGTGCCGGTCGCGCAGGTGCGGTCGACCCCGATCCCGTCCCTGTCTGCGAAGTGGTACGTCCCCCAGGGGGCGTACTCGTACCCGTCGACGGCAGGACCGTAGTGGTGATGCGGGCTAACCATGAACCCGACGCCGAGGGGGGCTGTGTACCCCTCGTACCTGAGCCATGAGTCGTCCATCATCACGTGCAGGGCGGTCGCGATCCGGGCGAGGTCTTCGTTGCTCGCCTCGGCGAACGTCTGGGCGATCCACTCGTCCAGGACCTCAGCTGGTGACAGGCTGGGGTCCCAGGCAAGGCGACCGAAAGCGTAAAGGTTTGCCTGCGCGAGGGGGTGCCAGGTCCAGAACTTGTCCGTGCCCACGTTGGAAACCCCGACGATTCCGCCTGTCCGGCCGGACGTCGTCGCCGAGCTGATCTGGGCGACCGTACGCGCACCGTCGAGGCGGAACTCAAGGTTCTCGCTCCAAGAGGGTGCGAGGTAGCAGACATGGCGCTGCTGGCCTGTGTACTCCTGGGTGATCTGGAACTCGACGGCGATCGGGGTGTTGGGCAGGGCTGCCAGGACAGGGGACACCGGTTCCCTTGTCTGGAAGTCGATCGGACCGTGCTTGACCTGGAGCACGACGTTGCTAGCGAACTGACCGTCCAACGGCGTGAAGTGGTCGTACGCTGCGCGGGCGCGGTCGGTACTTCGATCGCGCCAGTCCTGCTGGTGGTTGTAGACGAAGGCCCGCCACAGCACCCGCCCACCATGAGGTTCGAGGGCAGCCGCCAGGACGTTGGCGCCCTCTGCATGCGTACGGCCGTACGCGAACGGGCCCGGCTGGCCTTCGGAATCTGCCTTGACCAGGAAACCTCCGAAGTCAGCGATCTTGGTGTACACGCGGTCTGCAGCCTGGCGCCACCAGGCTGCGACGTCCGGGTTCAGGGGGTCGCAGGTCTCAAGGCCCCCCAGGCGGATCGGTGAGTCGAAGGCGACGGCCAGATACGTGGTGATCGCGTACGGACGGAACTCAGCTGAGATCCGCGCCACGTCGGCCAGGCCGTCTGTCAGCAGGTGAGCCTCGGTGTCGTGGACGTTGACGTTGTTGATCGCGACGGCGTTGATACCGATTGCTGCCAGCAGACGGGCGTACCGCGACACCCGTGACAGGTCTTGGCGGACCCTGCCGTCGTCGTAGAAGATCGAGCCACCGCTGTAGCCCCTTTCAACCTGGCCCATCACCGGATGGACGGCGACGTTGTCCCAGTGATCCAGCATCCTTAGCAACTGATGTGGCGCCGAGGTGGTGTCGCCTGAGGTTTGGACACCGGTCATCCGGCCGGTCGCATTGTCCCGCAGCAACGCGTAGAACGCCTGAAGGGCAGCCTGCCCGTCGGCGCCGATGACAATCGTGCGACCGCCCCGGCGGACGACCACGAACCCGTGCTGGGCCCCATCGTTCTGGAGCACATCCTCGCCGGGATCAAGACCAACAGCCGATGGGTTCTCTTCAACGACGCTCGCCAGCGTCACAACATACGTGGCTGCCTCGCCCGTCGAAGGAACCGCTCCAGCCGCGGAGAGTTCACCCCTGACCGTATCGAGACAGATGTCCTGGCCGAGGACGGCAGCTGTGGCACCCGCAAGGGGGCTCAAGACTTCGGCAGGCAGCCAGGCCTGATGAGGGGACGCGTGAGACGGTTGCACGATTGGTCCTTGGGGTCGTTGTGAGGGCTTGCTCTGTGTCAGACGCCGGACTTGCTGTTCTCGGCTTCCAGGCCCGACATGATGACTTCCACTGGGACGGCGAGATCGTCAAGACCGCAGTGCCACAGCGGCGTTGGGTGCCAGGTGAGGGTGAGCGGCTTGCCGACAGTTCCCGCCGCCGTGATCCGGTGAGGTGCCGTCATGATGCGGACATCGACCCGGACGGTGCCGCCGACCGTCACCGACCCTCTGGTAGAAAACAACCAGAACAACCCGCTGTGGTCAACGGTCTCTCGCCTAGAGGTCACCCACGCACCGTCGCCGACCGGGATGGTGAACCGGCCGGAATCGATGGTCCAGCCGTTCTGGTCGCGACCCATAAGCCAGCGTTCACCAGCCAGGCCAGGGGAGGACCCTTGGGCCTCGTCGACAGGTGAGTCCGCGCCATCCGATGACCAGGCGTCCAGCTTCTCGAGGCGGGAGGCCAGGGCGGTCGTGGCGGCCACGTCCGCGGCGACTGGCCGTTCGACGACCGATTCCACGAGCTTCATCAGGACGTCGAGGGCCCCCTGTTGACGCTCGGATGCCCCCTCGTAGGCGATGGCCAGTCCCTTCTCGGGGACGGCGATCGCGAACTGCCCGAAGGAGCCGTCGGCACGGAACCCTCTACGGCTGCGCCAGACTTGATATCCGTAGCCACAGGAGTAGTCCGGAGATCCCGGATCATGATGGCTGTTGTCTGACCGGACCTTCGCCATCTCATCCACCCAGGACCGCTCCACCACCGGGCGGCCACAGAATCGTCCGCCGTCTGCCAACATCACAGCTACTCGTAGAAGGTCGTCGGCGCTGAGGTGCAGACCCGAGTACCCCTGGTCGATCGGGCCGTGCGGCATCCACCACCGCTGGCCAATCCCGAGCCGGTCGAACAGCCGGGGCCGCAGATATGCCGTCAGCCGTTCACCTGTGACGGCCGTGACGATCTGGGACAACACCAGCGAGGCGGGGGAGTTGTACGCGAAATGGGTTCCCGGCTGGTAGTCCGGCGGAGTCGCCAGTAGCGCGTACCCGTCATGGGGCAGGGCGAGAGTCTGCTTGCGTGAGTGCCCTGTGTTCATCGTCAGGAGGTGCTCCACGGTAAGGCCAGCCGGGTTCGGGAGATCGACGTACGCATCGACCAGCTGGCGGACGTCGACTCGGCCCTCGGCGACAAGGAATCCAATGGCTAGGGCCAGCACGGTCTTGGACACCGAATACACCAGGGCTGGTTGATCGGTGCGGTACGGGCGCCAGGAGCACCTCAGCAGGACGTGGCCACGGCGAGCGAGGACGAGTCCGTGCGGATCCAACTCCTCGCGTTCGAGAGCGTCGATGGCTCGAGTGATTGCCGACGGCTCGACCCCGTACTGCGCCGGCGGTGCTGTGGGTAGATCGAACATCGTCAAGGTTCCTGATCTCATCGTGAGTGGGGTTGTCCTCAGCGGGAAGGTGGGGCCGTGGATCCGCGCTCGACGAGCTGCGTCCCGAGCTGCAGGCTTTGGGTTCCCGCTTGCTCCCCCCGCGCCAAGGCCATGAGTATCTGCGCTCCAAGGGCACCCATCTCGCGCAGCGGCTGGGTCACCGTTGTCAGCGGCGGGTTGGTCCACTCTGTGAGCGGGAGGTTGTCGTACCCGACCACCGACAGGTCTTCGGGGACACGCAGCCCGAGCTGGCGAGCAGCTCGGATTACCCCGAGTGCCTGCATGTCTGATCCGGCGAAGATCCCCGTGGGTGGATTCTCCTGAGACAGGAGGTCGAGGGCGTGCCGATACCCGCCAGCAGCCTCGAAGTCCCCCCACCGGACGAGGGTGGAGTCGGCCCGCAGGCCAGCCTCCTCATGGGCCGTACGAAAACCGCCAACCCTCGCCCTTGAGCACAGAACGTCGGACGGCCCCGAGATCACTGCCAGGCGTCGGTGACCCAAACCGATCAGATGGCGCGTCGCTGACAGCGCCCCGCCCCAGTTGTCAGAGCCAACGGTGGGGACGCCGGGCTGAGGTTCTCCCTGGGTGTCGACGACGACGAAGGGAACTGACCGCGAGCGCAGCTGTTGTTGTTGAACATCGTCTGGCCCCGACAGGACGAACAAGACCCCAAGAGGCTTCCTTGCCATGACATCGTCGATCCACGCCTGTTTAGGACGATGGGATCCGCTCAGGTCGGACAGCAACAGCCCGATGCGGGCAGGGTCGCACACACTCTGGATTCCGTGGATGATCTCGAGGGACCACGGCGAGTGCGCCTCATGGAAGGCCACCTCAAGCAACCCGGCGCCAGGGACTGCTTGTCGGGACACGCGCCTGCGGTAACTGTGACGGTTCAGCGCCTCTTCGACGCGGACGCGAGTGGCAGGAGCGACATCGTGCCTCCCATTCAGCACCTTGGAGATGGTTGGTACCGAGACCCCCAGTTCATCAGCAATACCGGCGATCGTCGCCCTCGCGTCAGCCACAGTGCCATCCTCACTCGAAACTATCGCTCACCATAGCGTGTGCATCCCTCGCGTGGTACCGGTCATCCAGATCAAGAGTCTCCGGGGGACTCTTGACCATTACCCTAATGCGGGCCTAGAGTCAAGGGCGATAGAGGTATCGCTCTCAAGGGCGAAACTTTCGCACCACGATGAAGTGGAGGGGTTCATGGATCCAGTCGAGCCGGGTCAGTCATGGAAGGATCCAGCGCTCGATCCACAGCGACGGATCGAGTCGATCATCCATGCGATGACCCTGGCCGAGAAGGTCAGTCAGCTTGTGGGACTGTGGGTGGGAGCCGACGCATCTGGCGGGGACGTCGCGCCGCACCAGGGAGACATGACCAGGGCCGGTCCGGCTTTCGCAGACGTGATCGTCGACGGTCTGGGTCAGTTGACCCGCCCTTTTGGCACAGCCCCCGTGGAGCCCCTCTTCGGTGCGAGGTCCCTGGCGCGGGCCCAACGCTCGATCATGGCTGCCAACCGCTTCGGCATCCCCGCCCAGGTCCACGAGGAGTGTCTGGCTGGGATGGCAGCTTGGGGGGCCACCAACTATCCCGTGCCGCTGTCCTGGGGTGCCAGTTTCCACCCCGAGCTCATCGAGCAGATGGCGCATCACATCGGCGAGTCGATGCGAGCTGTCGGCGTCCATCAGGGTCTCGCCCCCGTGCTGGACGTCGTCCGCGACTACCGCTGGGGCCGAGTTGAGGAGACCATGGGGGAGGACCCCTACCTGGTCGGGAGCTTGGGGGCAGCGTACGTTCACGGGCTCGAGTCGGCTGGAGTCGTCGCAACCCTCAAGCACTTCGCCGGATATTCGGCATCGCGGTCAGGCCGCAACCACGCACCTGTATCAGTCGGCCCGCGTGAGATGGCCGACACCTTCTACCCACCCTTCGAGATGGCCCTGCAGTTGGGCGGCGCCCGGTCCGTGATGAACTCGTACGCCGAGGTGGACGGGGTCCCTGCCGCATCGGACGAGGCACGTCTTACGGGTCTCTTGCGCGATGAGTGGGGATTCGCCGGCGTCGTCGTGGCCGACTATTTCGCTATCGCCTTCCTTCGGACCTTGCAGCGCGTCGTTGCTACCGACGCGCAGGCTGCCGCCCTCGCTCTACGCGCCGGAATCGACGTCGAACTGCCCTCGGTGTTCGCCTACGGCCAGCCGCTGATCGATGCGGTCAACTCGTGTGCCGTATCCGAGTCGTACGTCGACCGTGCGGTGCGGCGGGTTCTAGCCCAAAAGCTGGAGCTCGGCCTGCTTGACGCCGACTACGCTCCCGAAGTCTCGACCCCGCCAGCCCTTGACACCGCCGAGTACCGCGCCACGGCTCTCCAGATCGCCCGCGAAGCCGTGATCCTCCTCGAGAACCGGGGCAGCGTCCTGCCACTGGCAAACACGGCCAAGGTGGCGCTCATCGGCCCACTGGCCGACGACCCGTACGCCATGCTCGGCTGCTACTCCTTCCCTGCCCACGTCGGGGTCCACCACCCTCAGAAGGGTCTCGGGGTCGAGATTCGCACCGTCCTTGATGAGCTTCGCTCCCGCCACGACGCTGGGGTCACCTTCGCCAAGGGCTGCGACGTCAAGGCACCCGGACGCGAAGGCTTCGCCGAGGCAACCTCGATAGCCGCCGCCGCTGACGTCGTTGTGGTCGTAGTAGGGGACAAGGCCGGACTGTTCGGCCGGGGTACGTCGGGTGAAGGTTGCGATGCGTCCGACCTGCAACTGCCTGGCGAGCAGGCCGGGCTGATCGAGGCTCTCCTTGCCACCAAGACACCGGTCGTGGTGCTCGTCTTGTCGGGACGTCCGTATGCTCTGGGCGCCTTTGCAGACAGGGCAGGGGCCATGGTGCAGACCTTCTTCCCAGGCCAACTCGGCGGGCAGGCCATCGCGGAGGTCCTGGAAGGGACGGTCAACCCGTCTGGGCACCTTCCCGTCGGCATCCCGCGGGACACCGGCTCCCAGCCGTCCACGTACCTCAGCCCCCCGTTGGGTCTGCGGAGTGAGGTCTCGAACATCGATCCGACTCCCTTGTTCCCATTCGGCCATGGCAGCTCGTACGCCGAGGCGACCTGGGGCAGGGTCACCTGTGAAGCAGAGCAGTGGCCGACAGACGGTGAGGTTGAATTCAGCATTGAGGTCATCAACGAGACGGGCCGTCACGTCGAGGACGTCGTCCAGATCTACCTCCACGACCCGGTGGCGCAGGTCACCCGCCCCGATGTACGCCTGGTGGCCTACCAGCGGGTGGCCCTTGAAACGGGTACGAGGGGAGTTGTCACCTTTGCGCTCCATGCCGATCTGACGTCCTTCGCCGGCTCAGATGGTCGCCGGATCGTTGAGGAAGGACAGGTTGAGCTTCGCGTCGCCCGCTCCAGCAGCGATGTGCATCACATCATCTCTCTCACACTCGTGGGGGGGGAGCGCCGACCTGGCTTCTCGCGTCGGCTCGTCAGCAGATCAGGTGTCGATGTCGCCCCCTGGTCGCAGAAGGCGGTGAATGTCGCATGAGCAGCACCACCGATTCGGGTCGGTCGGTCACGGCCACTGGCTCCGGCGAAAAGACGCGCTCCGCGAAGTATGGCCGCAAGAAGGGCAGCGGGCGTGTCACATGGTCTGCGGCGTTACGCAAAGATTGGCAGCTGTATTCGCTGGCCATTCTGCCCTTGATGTTCTTCTTGATCTTCCGATACCTGCCGATGATGGGGAATATCATCGCCTTCCGCAAGTTCAGGCCGGGCGGTAGCATCTTTGGGGAGAAGTGGGTGGGACTCTCCTACTTCTCGCTGTTCCTGAACGATTCCACATTCAGGATGGTGTTCGGCAACACGCTGGTTCTTGGCGTTTTGACCCTGATCGTCTGCTTCCCACTGCCGATCATCTTAGCTCTCATGCTCAACGAGTTGCGCTCGAATGCGTTCAAGCGGCTCATACAATCCATCTCATACTTGCCGCACTTCCTGTCGATCGTGATCATCGCGGGTATGCTGTTCCAGTTCTTGTCACTTCAGGGCACGGTGAACCAGATCATCACAGGGTTCGGCGGCACGGCGATCTCCTTCCTGTCGTTGCCCCAATGGTTCCGCACGATCTATGTCAGCTCAGAGGCATGGCAGACGATCGGCTGGGGAACCATCCTCTACCTGGCCGCATTGACAACGGTAGACGAGCAGCTCTACGAGGCCGCTCGGCTTGACGGTGCGAACCGCTGGCAACAAACCTGGCATGTGACCCTTCCCGGGATCCGGCCGACCATGATGACACTGCTCATTTTGAACACGGGCACCTTCATGGCTGTCGGATTCGAGAAGATCCTGCTTCTGTACAACCCGCTCACCTACCCGACAGCCGACGTCCTGTCGACGTACCTCTACCGCGTTGGCCTACTGTCGAACAACTTCTCGTACGCTGCGGCAATCGGGCTGTTCGAGTCGGTGATCGGCTTGACGCTCATTCTGTCGTCAAACGCGATCTCAAAGCGAGTGGCAGGAGCAAGCCTGTGGTGACCATCGATACAGCCGCAAGCAAGAGGCGGCCCCGCCCTCATGCTCATACACGCGGGTACAAGGTGTTCCGGGTCGTCAACGTCACGGTGTTGATCTTGGTCATGATCACCATGCTGTACCCGTTCCTCATGATCGTGGCTCAGTCGTTCAGTTCGGACACGGCGATCCGGTCGGGTCACGTAAGCATCTTCCCTGTCGGGTTCAACCTCACCACGTACAGGCTCGTCATGGGTGACGCTACGTTCTGGACGGACTACCGCAACACCGTGGTCTACACGGCGGTGGCTACATTGATCGCCATCGTCTTGACTACCTGCTACGCCTACGTCATCTCGAAGAAGCACCTGCGCGGTCGCGGAGTCATGATCGGGATCGCCGTGTTCACGATGTTCTTCAACGGTGGCCTGATCCCGAACTACATACTGATAACAAGCATCGGCTTCCGGAACACGATTTGGGCGATCGTCCTGCCCAACGCCATCAGCGTGTTCAACTTGTTGGTCATGAAATCATTCTTTGAGAATCTTCCTCTCGAGTTGATGGAGGCGGCCCAGATCGATGGGCTGAACACGTACGGGATCCTGTGGTACATCGTTCTCCCGCTGTCGAAGGCGGTGCTTGCCACAATGGTGCTCTTCTACGCGGTTAGCTTCTGGAACTCCTGGTTCTCTGCATTCCTCTACATGGACAAGTCGGAGTTGTTCCCCGTCACCGTGTACCTGCGCAACCTGATCGCCGGGGCATCGTCAGCCTCATCGTCGGGAGCAGGTGCCACAGATGTTGCTCAGGTCTCGGCCAATATCCAGTCGGTGACGATGGTGCTCACCGTGCTACCGATCCTGTGCATCTACCCATTTGTCCAGCGCTACTTCGTCTCCGGAGTAATGCTCGGATCCGTCAAGGGCTGACGGGGTCCCGTCCAGCTCGCTTTGCTCGCTAGCAAAATGGCAACAACGATTTTCCCAGGAAAGGACCACCATGGAGTCCATCAAGATGTTCACTACACGCCGTGGATTTCTGCTCACAACAGCGGGATCTGCGGTCGCGATCACCCTCTCGGCCTGCAGCGGTACGCAGTCAGGTGGCGGCTCCTCGGCCGAGGGGCTGCAAAATACGTCCGGTGCGATGACCAGCTTCAAGGCCGGTGACCCGTTCATGGCCACCCAGGCCCTGAACGTGTCGATGCTGTTCTCGGACGCACCGACCTACCCCAACAAGAGCGACTGGCTGCTGTGGTCCGAGATCACCAAACGGACGAACATCACCATCAACACGACCCTCGTCCCTGCGAGTGACTACGGCCAGAAGCGCAGCCTGCTGATCGGGGCAGGCAGCGCCCCGACCATCATCGCCAAGACGTACCCCGGCTCGGAGACGGCCTACGTCTCCTCCGGCGCCATCCTTGCCGTCAGCGACTACCTCGACCTGATGCCGAATCTCTCGGAGAAGATCAGCAAGTGGAGCCTCTCGTCCAACATCGACTCCCTGCGCCAGGCCGATGGCAAGTTCTACCTTCTGCCCGGCGTGCACCAGGACCCGTGGCAGGACTACACGATCGCGATCCGAACCGATGTCTTGGCCCAACTGGGCCTGAAGTCGCCCACGTCGTGGGCCGAGTTCAGGACATTCCTTGAGAAGATCAAGGCCTCCCACCCTGCCTCCTACCCGTTCTCCGACCGGTTCAACGTCACCTACCCGGGCGGAAATGTTCTGGGAATCGCGTCGGTCGGGTACGGGACGAAGGCTGGCTGGGCCTACAGCAACTTCACCTGGGACCCGTCTAAGAAGACGTTCGTCTCCACACCCAAGATGGATGAGTACAAGGCTCTCGTCGAGTATTTCCGCGGCTTGGTCGGCGACGGCCTTATGGATCCGGAGAGCTTCACTCAGACTGATGATGCAGCCATCCAGAAGTTCGTTACGGGTAAGTCGTTCGCGATCAGCACCAACGCCCAGACGGTGGCCAACGATTACACCAAAGGTCTGACGACGAATTTCCCCACAGCAACTGTCGACAAGATGCAGTTCCCGAGCGGACCGGCCGGCGCCCTGTTGGACCCTATAACAAAGCTGGAAAACGGCCTCATGATCAACGCGTCCATCGTCAAGAGCCCGAACTTCGTGGCCACGATGCAGTTCATCGACTGGCTGTGGTACTCCGACGATGGGCAGGAGTTCACTAAGTGGGGCGTTAAGGGCACCACGTTCACCAAGGACGCGTCCGGCAAGCGGATGCTGGATCCGGGCATCACCTTCATATCGATGAACCCGGGAGCACCCAAGCACCTCCAGAAGGACTTCGGGTTCTCTGGCGGCAACTTCGCCTATGGCGGCACCACCGAGCTGTTGCAGTCGACCTTCTCGCCCGCGGAGATCGCGTTCCAGAAGTCCATCGCCGACTATAAGCTGATCGATCTCGCCCCGCCGGCACCGCTGAATGAGGCCGAGCTGGAGCAGGCCACTCTCATGGCGACGGCGCTGAACGATGCCGTGTCCCAGGGGACCGTCCAGTTCATCCTCGGTCGCCGTGCGATGAGCGACTGGAGCCAGTTCATGTCCGAGCTGGACGCCAAGGGCGCGACCAAGTACGTGGACCTCGTCAACGGTGCGCGCGCGCGGTACCTGAAGGAGCACCCCTGATCCACCGACGGACAGGTCGACCCAACTGGGCCGACCTGTCCGTCGTCCATCAGCGCACCACAGACCACGCACACCAACCCGACGTGAGGACCTCCTGCCGTGACGATCAGTGCCACCGGACCAGCCGTGACCGTGCTCGGCGACCAGTGGCGCGCCTGCATCGGCACAGGCCGCACGCGCGAAGTGCTCCACGCCGACTACCGCGACAGCCTGGCGCTCGTTCAACGGGAGATCGGCTTCGGCGCCGTCCGGGCCCACGGCATCCTCCACGACGACATGGGCCTGGTGCAGCGCTACGCCCATGAAGGACGCACACACACCCGGTACGGCTTCGCGTACCTCGACCTGGTGATCGACACCTGGCTTGAGGCCGGGATAAGGCCCTTTCTCGAGCTCGGGTTCATGCCCAAGGACCTCGCCAGCAGCGACCAAACCGTCTTCTGGTGGCTCGGCAACATCACCCCGCCAGCGGATGAAGGCGAATGGGTTCACCTCGTCCGCACGGTCCTGACCCATCTCATCGACCGCTACGGGCTTGCCGAGGTCAGGACGTGGCCAATCGAGGTGTGGAACGAGCCGAACCTGGCGTCGTTCTGGGCAGCGGACGAGGCCGCGTACCACCGGTTGTACGAGATCACAGCTCTGGCCGCCAAGGAGGTCGACGCCGACCTGCAGGTCGGGGGACCGGCCGTCTCGCCCGGAGCTGACGACTGGCTGCCTCGGTTCGCCGACTTCCTGGCGGCCCGTGATGTTCCGTGCGATTTCGTCTCCAAGCACGCCTACACCACGGGCCCGGCCGAGCACGTCCCGTTCGGTACCTACCAAAGCCTTCGTCCACCGCAGGACCTGCTGGATCAGTTCGCGAGCCCCAGGGCAATGTTGGCCGGGACCTCGCTGGCCGGGCTCCCGATCCACATCACCGAGTTCTCGTCCTCATACCGCCCCGATAATCCAATCCACGACACCGCGTACCAGGCGTCCTACCTAGCCCCGGTACTTGTCGGTGGGGGAGAGCACGTGAGCTCGTTCTCGTACTGGACGCTGTGCGACGTGTTTGAAGAGGTCGGCGTTCCCACGGCCCCACTGCACGGCGGGTTCGGTCTGCTCGGACACAGGCAGCTCCGCAAACCGGCCTTCCACCTGTACGCGTTCATGGCTCGCCTGGGTTCCGACGTCCTCGCGCGCGGGGACGATCACCTCGTCACCCGCAGACCAGACGGCGGTCTTTGCATCCTTGGCTGGCAGCCCCAGGACGGTCACACGAGGCAGACAGCCGGACACTCGGTTCGGCTCAGCTTGTCCGACCTGCCGGGGCGGGTGAGAGTCCTTGAAAGGCATGTGGACGCCGAGCGGGGCAATGTCCGTAGGGCGTGGATGGAGATGGGTTCACCGTTGGCGCCCACGCCCCGCCAAGTCGAGGATCTGCACGCATTGTCCGAACCGACGCTGTGGCAGTGGTCTGAGGCCCCCGTTGGGGGCAGGCTGAACCTTGACGTCCGGCTGGGACGCAACGGAATCGCCCTGGTGGAGATTTCTCCAGCACCCGAATACGCCCCGTCCTGGCTGGATGACGCACGACTGCTCGGGCACCCGCCCGAGTCCCAGACCACCCAGGAGAGCAAGGGATGAACAGCCAGGACCAGCCGGAGGTAGGCCGGGGCATCCTGGCCAGGGGAGCTGCCGTCGTCTACCGGTACCTCGTCCTGGAGTTCCTCCTTGTCGCCACTTGCCTACCCACTCTGGTCGTTATGGTGCTGCTTGGACGCGACGCCTCCAACGTCCCGCTGTTCGCCCTTGCCCTCCTGCCCGTGGCGCCGGCTCTCTCGGCCGCCCTGGGAGCGATCCAGGGCTGGCACGCAGAACCGGACATGTCACCTGCCCGTCCGTTCTGGCGGGCTTATCGGCGCGATTTCTTCGACGTTCTTAAGTGGTCGGCGCCGCTGCTGGTGGTGCTCGCCCTGCTGGGGTTCAACATCACCCATCTCGGCGTGGTCCCTGGGGCTGGCGTCCTGCGGCCGGTGCTCGTCTTCCTGGCTGTGGCTGTCATGGTCCTGGGTGGCCTCATGCTCGTGATCACGGCGAACTTCTCCTTCAGGGCGATCGACACGGCCCGGATCGCCGTCGCTTCCGTCATCCCCTCCTGGCGGGTGAGCACCGGAGTCCTCGCCCTTGGTCTTGTGGCAGGAGCAGTGGTGTTCCAGTTCTCAGAAGCCGTCCTGCTTTTGTTCGCCTGGGCCTTCCCTGCCGTCCTTTCTCCTCTATCTCAGTCACTTGTCGCCGATGTCACCAAGAGGTTCACTACTCATGACTGATCACCACATCCCCTTCACGCCTGCAACTCCTGCGCTGCTACCGGCGACGCGGGGGATCGCCTTCGGGGGCGACTACAACCCCGAACAGTGGCCCCACGCGGTGTGGGACGCCGACTACCAGGCTTTCAACGCCGCCAACATCACCACCGTCACCCTCGGAGTGTTCATCTGGTCGCTGATCCAGCCCTCGGAGGA
>JADGPB010000316.1 GCA_017882655.1 Propionibacteriales bacterium | reverse complement strand
CGTACGACCCGTGGCCTGCAGCAGGTCGATGTCATCTATCGCCGCGTCGACGACGAGTTCCTCGACCCCGTACAGTTCCGGCCCGACTCCATGCTCGGCTGTCCCGGGCTGGTGTCCGCGATGCGCAGCGGCCGGGTCACGGTCGCGAACGCGGTCGGCAACGGTGTCGCCGACGACAAGCTCATCTACTCGTACGTACCGGACCTGATCCGCTACTACCTCGACGAGGACCCGATCCTGCCCAACGTCGACACGTACCGCTGCATCGAGCCGACCGCGCTGCGGTACGTGCTCAACCACGTCGACGAGATGGTCGTCAAGCCGGTCGCCGGCTCGGGCGGCAAGGGCCTGGTGGTGGGAACCCAAGCCACCGCGGCCGAGCTCGACGAGGTCCGTGAGGCGATCGTCGCCGACCCGCGCAACTGGATCGCGCAGCCGATCGTCCAGCTGTCGACGATCCCGACGTTCATCGACGGCAAGCTCCGGCCGCGCCACGTCGACCTGCGGCCGTTCGCGGTCAACGACGGCGAGCGCGTCACGGTCCTCCCGGGCGGCCTCACGCGCGTCGCCCTCCCCGAGGGGCAGCTGGTCGTCAACTCGTCCCGTGGTGGCGGCTCGAAGGACACCTGGGTGCTCTCCGACACGCGCCACAACCGTCCTGTCACCCAGGAGCGGCCGCGCGAGGTCATCGTGCTGAGCCCGCCCGCGGTGTTCCGCGACGACGAGATCCGCGCCCAGCAGCAACAGCAGCAGCAGTCAGGAGCGGGCGCATGCTGAGTCGCATCGCAGAGTCGCTGTACTGGATCGGCCGCTACGTCGAGCGCGCTGACGGCACCGCCCGGATCGTCGACGTCGTACGACTCTCGCTGCTGGAGACCACGAAGTCCGAGGCGGCCGAGCTCGTCCTGAGCATGATCATGGGCATCGAGCCGTCGGACCACGTGACGTTCGACGAGGTACGGGACCGGCTCGTGTTCGACGCGGGCAACCCGAGCTCGATCGCGGGGTCGTGGTACGCGGCGCGGGAGAACGCCCGTCGCGCCCGCGAGATCCTCCCTACCGACCTGTGGGAGGTGCTCAACACCGCCTGGTTCCGGTGGCGGAACCTCGGGGCGCCCGACGCGACGACACGGCATCTTTCGTGGACTCGTGACCGTGCGGCGTTGATCAGGGGCGTCGCCGACTCGTCGATGAGCCACGACGAGGCCTGGGACTTCCTGGTCCTGGGACGGTCCCTCGAACGCGCTGACATGACGGCACGCCTTGTCGCCACGGGAACGCTGCAGTTCGCCGGCCTTTCCTGGGCGGGCGTCCTCACGGCGTGCAACGCGACGCAGGCGTACACGCAGACCCACCGCGGCGTCGTCGACGACGGCCTGACGGCCGCGTTCCTGACGCTCGACCGGCAGTTCCCGCGGTCCGTCGTGTACAACCTGAGCTTCGCCGAGGACTGCCTCATGCGGCTCCATCCGGCCAACGAGCGGATGGGCATCTCCGACGAGGCGCGACGTCGCCTCGCCCGGATCCGTACGTCCCTCGAGTACCGCCAGACCGACGACGTCATCGCCGATCTCGCCGTACAGATGGGTCGGGTCCAGGCGGCAGTCGCCGAGTCGGCCGCCGAGGTCACGAAGAGCTACTTCCCGTCGCGCGCCGTCTCGACGTGGACAGGAGAGGTCGTATGAGCCTCACGACGATCCGCTACCGGATCAGCCACATCACGAAGATCACGTACGACGCGCCGGTCGCCTCAAGTCACAACGAGGTCCGGATGACGCCTCTCACCGAGTCGGGACAGACGGCCCTGGAGAACCGGATCCGCGTCAAGCCGATGACCTGGAGCCACGTCTACCGCGACTACTGGGGCACGCACGTGACGTCCCTCGAGGCGCTCGAGCCGCACCGCCTGCTGGAGGTCGAGTCGAACAGCACGGTCGAACGTACGCTCATCCCCGACGTCTCCGAGCGCCTCGCGTGGGCCGACTACGAGCTGGAGACGCTGACGGACTCCTACGACGAGTACCTCTCGCCGAGCGCCCGCACCCACCTCGAGCCCGAGGTGCAGCGCGAGTTCCGCGATGCCGTCGCGGGGATGTCGCCCGCCGAGGCCGTGGCGACGATCTGTGGGCTGGTGAACGAGCGCATGACGTACATGTCCGGGTCGACCTCCGTCGGCGACGACGCCCAGACGGCCTGGGACGCACGCCGGGGCGTGTGCCAGGACTTCACGCACGTCACGCTGGCGGCCTTGCGCGTCGTGAAGATCCCCGCCCGGTACGTGTCCGGCTACCTCTGCCCCAAGCAGGATCTCAACGTCGGCGAGACCGCCACCGGCGAGTCCCACTCCTGGGTCGAGTGGTGGGCCGGTCACTGGACCGGCGTCGACCCCACCAACCTCCGTGAGGTCGGCCTCGACCACGTCGTCGTGGCCCGCGGCCGCGACTACGACGACGTCCCCCCGATGAAGGGCGTCTACCAGGGCCGCTCCGACTCCAAGCTCACCGTCGCCGTCTCCTTCACACGCCTGGTGTAGCTGGCGCTATCTGACCTGGATCGTCGCGGGCAGACCGAGGTACGAGCCGACGCGCTCGGCTGCTTCGGTCAGTACGGCGATGTCGTCGGCACCGAGGTCCCGCCAACCGTTGAGATCGAACCGAACGGACGTCGGCGTGATCGTTCGGGTGTGGACCGCGACGAACTGTCCGTCGACGAGCGCCATGCCGATGGCCGGGTAGCGGGTGGCGCGAGGGACGAGTCCGGCCTCGTCGAGCACGTACCGCGACTCTTGGAAGCCGTTGTGCAGCTCGTCGAGCGCCAGCAGGAGATGCCCGCGAGGCACGCCTGCAGCGGTCGGCGGCTCGGATTCGGCCGCGTGCCAGTAGATCCGGCCGTTGTGCCGGAACGACTGCAGCCGCCCCGCCGCGGCAGCGAGACCGCGGCTCACATCGCGCAGCCCGAGGGTCGCCCAGTAGGCGAGGTCGCGGGTTGTCGCCGGACCGTGCCCCGTCACGTACCGGACGACGATCTCGGCGAGCGCCTCCTCGCGGTCAAGGCGTCGAGGGTTCGGCACGCGCTCGGAGAACAGCGCGTACGTGTGATCCCCGTCCCGCGGTACGCCGCTGCAGATCAGCTGGTCGAGCTCGACCACCGAGAGGATCTGGGCGATCGATATGCCGTCGATGTCCATCCCGGCCGCGGCGACGGCGTCGCGGAGCTCCTGGCGGGTCTGGTTCGGCTGATCGGTGAGCGCCCGGGTAACGGCGTCGGCGACGCGGGCGATGACGGCCTCGTCGAACCCCTTCAGCGCGAGCGTGCCGGCCGCGATGCCGCGGACCCTTGGGGCCGTCAGGTCCAGCAGCCAGCCGATGTCCTCGGCGAGCGCGTAGTGCCAGGTCGGCCGCAGGACGTGGGTGCGGATCACGGTGCCGTCAGCCAGCAGGGCCGGTACGGCATCGGCCCGAGGCGATCTCGTACGCGCCGCCACCGCCCACTCCGACTGCCTGAGGTTCTCGGCCTGTACGCCGAGCAGGTTCCCCACGACCGCCTGGGCATCCTGCCCTGGCCGTGTCACCCACTGGCTCTCCAGCCGCCAGGCGGCGATATCCCGATCGTGCATGGGCAGAGACTGCCAGACGAAGCCATGCAGCGAGCACACGTTCTCGTACAGCGTTCAACAAACGGTCCATCTGTTCCGGATGTGTGTGATCCACGGCGCCGACCGGCCACTAGAGGGTACGAACGACTCCATGACGGAAGACGAGTTCAGCGACCTGTTCCGACAGACCGCCGGCCGCCTTCACTCCTATGCCGTACGCCAGGTCGGACAGGATGCTGCCGACGACGTCGTGTCCGAGACGTACACCATCGCGTGGCGGCGCCGCGAACGCATCGGCATCCCGGCCCTGCCGTGGCTGTTCGTGGTCGCGCGCAACGTGGCCTCGACGATGCGACGCTCGAAGCGG
>JADGPB010000315.1 GCA_017882655.1 Propionibacteriales bacterium | reverse complement strand
GAGTTCTTGTCGTTGCGTCGGCTCTTGAGTTCTTCGAGACTGTCCTCGTTCGAGTCCTCGTCGGTCTTCCGGGGCGCGTCGTAATCGGTCGCCATGGTCCCTTCCGTGTCCTGCAGTTGGTGTCATCACCGCTTACGCGGTCCGACTCGAGGGAATGTGTACCACACGGTGCAACACCCGACCGATCCCGGCTCCCTTCTTGGTTGTGCTCCGACGCACTGACGACGTCCACCCGCTCGCCGCACAGGCGTTGTACGTTGTGCGGACATACCGGAACGAGAAACGGCCACACATGAGGAAGGCAAGGCCCCTCGGGCTCACCGGAGACGGTGCGTCGCTCCTCGTCGTGACGGATGACGGAGAGCAGATCGCCATCCCGGCGGACGAACGTCTTACGGCCGCCCTCCGAGGGGACCGCGCTCGACTCGGCCAACTGGAGATCGACATGGAAAGTCAGTTGCGACCGCGCGAGATCCAAGCGCGCGTGCGCGCGGGCGAGACCGTCGAGTCGGTCGCTCAGGCCGCCGGTGTGCCCATCGAGCGGATCGAGCCGTACGCCGCCCCCGTACTGGCGGAACGCTCGCACGTCGTCGGCGTAGCCATCGCAGGCACGGTCAGGCGCCGCAACGAGGCCGCCTCGACCCGCGGCCTCAGGCCCACCGTCGCGACCCGGCTCCTTGCTCGCGGGATCGACTTCGACGACGTCGAGTGGGACGCATGGAAGCGTCCCGACGGTCGCTGGATCCTGCAGGCGGCCTACGCCTCGGGCAGTGCCCATCACCTGGCGAGTTTCTTGTTCGACCTCCCCGGGCGTTTCTCGGTCGCCGACAATGACGAGGCTCGCTGGCTCATCGAGGAGAGCGGCCCCGCCCACGGGCCACAGCCGGGGCGTCGCCGCACCGCCAATCCCGACGACGAGCCGACGATCGACCTCGACGACGAGATGGCCCTGGTGCGGGCGACCCTGACGGAGAGCGGGCCGGATGCGTACGGTCTGGCGACCTTGCAGGACGTCCACGACTACGCGCCGGCCGAGCTGGAGGAGGTCGACGGCGTCTACGACCTCGTGCCTCCGCGCAACGAGATGGATGTGCTGTACGACATGATCTCGGGCATCGACGAGGACTCCGTCCGCATCTACAAGGGGCTTCAGCAGCCGCCCACGCCACGTGAGGAGCCCGAGCAGCTGTCGCTGTTCACCGAGCATGCAGAGGCGACCCCGGCGCCGTCCAGGCCACGGGCGCTTCCCAAGAACCATCACGAGGCCGACCAAGAACCGATCCACGACGCTGAGCAGCCACCCGCGCCGGCGAAGCGGAGCCGGGGCAAGAGGGCTTCCGTCCCGACCTGGGACGAGATCATGTTCGGCCCGAAGGAGTAGCTTCCGCTCCCGATCAGGCCTCAGGCAGCGACCCGGCGTCCGGGCCTGTCGCGATCGGTCGGCTCGGGTCGGTGATCCAGCCCGACCAGGATCCTGGGAACAGAACGAGATCGTGGACACCCACCTGCTCTGCCGCCAGCATCACCGCGGCAGCCGTGATGCCCGACCCGCACGACAGGACGTCGCCGGCCCGAAGATGACCCGTCTTCGCGACCAGCTCGCCGCGCGGCGCGAATCCGCGGGCTCCCAGCAGCGTCGACAGAGGCAGGCTCAAAGCCCCTGGGATATGCCCTGCGATGGGGTCGATGGTCTCGTTCTCGCCCCGGTAGCGATCCGCGGCCCGCGCGTCGTACAGCGCTCCCCCGTCGCGAAGGTGCTGGATCACACCCTCGGGATCCACCACTGGCCGGTGGCCGGGCTCCGGCACGAACGTCCCCCGCTCCGGCGTCACTTCGCCGGTCTCGCTGGGCTTTCCCGCTGCGACCCATCCGGGATACCCACCGTTGAGCACCCGCACGAGCCGGTGGCCGGCGTCGGTCAGCATCCACCACAGGCGCGCCGCACCCAGGCCCGAACCGCCGTCGTAGACGACGACCTGCCGCGGTTCCGTCACGCCGGCCCGCTGCATCGCCGCGGCGAAGTCCCCGGCCGTCGGCAACGGGTGACGCCCACCGGGTCCTGGCGGGCCGGCGAGCTCGCGGTCGAGATCCACGTACACAGCTCCCGGCAGGTGGCCCGCGAGATACGCGTCATGTCCTTCGGCGCCGTCGAGTGACCAGCGGACGTCCAACAAGGTGAACTCAAGACGTTGCATGAGCTGGGCAAGGTGGGCAACATCGATCAGGGGGCGCATCCCGCACACCCTAGTGGACCGTGTCCGGAGTTCCCTGACGGTTGGCGTGCCCCGGGCACGCACCTCGCGGCGTTGCCGGAACTCGTCAGACGACCCGGTATGCCTGCGCTCCGGCGCCTTGCGATGCACACACCCGGACCCCGCCAACCGCAAGAGAACTTCGGACACGCCCCACTAGGGAAGAGCGGCCTAGTCGTCGACCTCGCCCCAGTCGAGCTGGGCGTCGGGGATGCCGAGCGTGCGCCCGTACGCGACGACTTCCTCGTGCCCCTGGGGATCGCCCGTCCGGTAGCGGAAGATGCGGCCGGGGAAGACGACGACGTGGTCCTCGCCGATGCGGAAGTCCGCGTACCAGTGGTGCGTGGGCTCCATGGCCGCCGATAACTGCTTGGCGAACCGGTCAGCCGTCTCGTCGGGGCCGCGGAAGTCGATGATCGACCACTCGTCGGGCTGCTGAGCGGTGGTGCCGTCGACGGCCACGCGGAGGATCCGGTCCACCAGCAGTCCCGGCGTCGTGATGTCGGCACCCACACGGAGGCTCTCCAAGATCAACCGTCCCGCGAACATCGCCCTCCTCCTTTGCGCCCGACCTTCAGCTAGAACCCATCGTAGATGCGGGGAATCAGCGACGGGATGGCTGCGGTTGAGGTGCCACATACAGTCGTAACAGATCCAGCCGAGGAGGCGCCATGAGGATGCAGGCCGTGCTGAACGGGACCGTGATCGCCGACAGCGACAAGACGGTGGTCGTGGAGGGGAACCACTACTTCCCCGCCGAGGACGTGAACGCCGACTACCTCCAGCCGTCCGGGAACCACACCACCTGTCCGTGGAAGGGCATCGCGTCCTACTACACCGTCGCCGTTCCGGGTACCACCAGCCAGGACGCCGCGTGGTACTACCCGACGCCGTCCCCCGCCGCTCAAGAGATCACTGATCGCATCGCCTTCTGGCGCGGCGTCACCGTACAGCCGGAGCCGTCCGGCGACTAACCTCAGGTCAGGACGTCCGGTTGCAGCCGGGAACGTACGGGCGTGGGCCTAGAGGACGGAACGGCACCCCTCATCGTCCGGAGCGGAACCTGTACCCCGCAGCGGCGGCGATCTGAGCGACGACCTCTCGTACGCGGGCGTAGGGGAAGTCCAGCACGTACTGGCGGGAGTACTGGCGTGCCTGCTCCTCGATGTTGTTGGCGATGGTGTCTCGGTGGGTGTTGTACGAGGTGGTCTGGACCCCGAACCCGAAACCGGAGCTCTCGCCATCGTCGCCACCGGAGGAAATCCCACTGCCCCTCTCGGCGAGCAGCTCCGAGAAGGCCACCTCGCGTCGGGCCTCGTCGATCGTGACGGTGGCGCGGTAGGTGAGCTTGGCGGTACCGAGCATCACCTTGCGCTCAGCGATGACCCGCTCGAGTCGTACCGCGTCATGCTTCTGACTCCAGGTGAGGTGCCAGGCGTCGGCGAACCGGTGCAGCTCAGACAAGACGGGATGCCCAGCGCCTGGTGCGGTCGGCGCCGGAGGGGCGGGCTGGGAGAACTGGACGGGTACCCAACGGGCGCCGTCCCATCGATGGCCGTTGCTGACCTGGCCGATGGCGGGCGGCGGGGGAAGAGGAACCCATTGGATCCCGTTCCATTGGTGCCCGTTGCTGATCTGGCCCACCGCAGGAGCGGCGAAAGGCACCCACTGGGAGCCGTTCCACTGGTGGCCGTTGACGACCTGCCCCAGCTG
>JADGPB010000023.1 GCA_017882655.1 Propionibacteriales bacterium | reverse complement strand
CTCGGCCAGCCAGGACAGCGTCACGGTCTCGTCGCCGCGACGCCGATCCAGCTCCTCGATGCCGCGGTCCGTGTCGTACACCTACGAGTCCTCGCCGCCCAGGGCCGCCTTGATGAGCTGCGCCTCCTGCTCCTCGTGCAAGTGGTGCGAGCCGACGGAGGGAGCGGACGACTCGTCCCTCGTGAACGCCGTCATGGCGAGGTCGTAGTCGGGCAGCACGGTCTTGATCGCGGCAGGCAGGTTGCGCTCCATGTACCACCAGGCGCCCTGGTTCGAGGGCTCGTCCTGGGCGTACCGGACGTCGGTGACGTGGCGGTAGCGATCGAGGATGGCAGCGAGTTCCTTCGTCGGGAGCGGGTACAGCCGCTCAAGCGTGATGATCGCGACCTGTCCCTGCAGGCCGAACTTCTCGCGGGCCGCGGCGAGCTCCCACCGGATCTTGCCGGAGCAGAGCACGAGACGGGTCACGGCCGCGGGATCGCTGATCGTCGGGTCGTCCATCGCGGGCTGCCAGCTGCTGCCCGTGATGTCTGAGGGCATCGACATGGCGAGCTTGTTGCGCAGCATCGACTTCGGCGTGATGATCACGACGGGCCGGTGCCAGTTCACGTACGCATGGGTGCGGAGCAGGTGGAAGTAGCTCGCCGGTGTCGACGGCTGGGCCACGGCCAGGGCGCCCTCGGAGCAGAGCTGAAGCCACCGCTCGATGCGGGCGCTGGAGTGGTCGGGACCCTGTCCCTCGTAGCCGTGGGGGAGCAGCAGCACGACGCCCGACTTCTGCGTCCACTTCGCCTGACCCGCGGCGATGAACTCGTCGATGATCGTCTGGGCGCCGTTGGCGAAGTCACCGAACTGGCCCTCCCAGCAGACCAGCGCCTCGGGGGCGGCCACGGAGTAGCCGTACTCGAACCCCATCGCCGCGTACTCGCTGAGCAGGGAGTCGTAGATGTCGAAGTTACCCTGCTCGGGAGCGAGGTGCTGCAGAGGGACCCAGGCCTCGTTGGTGCGCCGGTCGACCACGGCCGCGAACCGCTGGGAGAACGTGCCGCGGCGCGTGTCCTGGCCGGTCATGCGGATCGGACGGCCTTCCAGCAGCAGCGAGCCCAGGGCCAGCGCTTCCGCGGTCGCCCAGTCCATCGGGCCCGTACGGATCATCTCGGCGCGCCGCTCGAGCTGGGGGAGCACCTTGGGATGCACGGTGAAGCCCTCGGGGAACTCGGTCATGGCCGCGGCGACCCGCTCCATGACGCCGGCGCTGATGCTCGTGCCGACGCCCCTGCCGAGCTTGGACGGGTAGTACGGGACCTTGCGGTACTCCTCGTCAGCGGACGCCTCGGCCGTCATCGAGCGGATCTCCTTGAAGACCGTCTCGAGCCGCACCCGGAACTTCTCCGCGTACTCGTCGGCGTCGTCGGTCGAGATGTCGCCGCGACCGATGAGGGCGTCGGTGTAGATCTTGCGTGTGGAGCGCTTGGCCTCGATGAGGTCGTACATGAGCGGCTGCGTGAAGCTCGGGTCGTCACCTTCGTTGTGACCGCGCCGGCGGTAGCACACGAGGTCGATGACGACGTCCTTGTGGAAGCGCTGGAGGAACTCGAACGCCAGGCGGGCGACCCGTACGCACGCGTCGGGATCGTCGCCGTTCACGTGGAACACCGGTGCGTCGACGACCTTCGCCACGTCCGTGCAGTACGTCGAGCTGCGGGACTCGATCGGAGCCGTGGTGAAGCCGACCTGGTTGTTGACGACGACGTGGACCGTGCCGCCCGTCCTGTAGCCGCGCAGCTGGGACATCTGCAACGTCTCGTACACGACGCCCTGACCCGCGAACGCCGCATCGCCGTGGAGCAGGATCGGCAGGATGGGGAACTCGTGCTCGCTCGTGATGCGGTCCTGCTTGGCGCGGGCGATGCCCTCGACCACCGGGTCGACGGCCTCGAGGTGGGACGGGTTCGCGGCGACGGACGCCCGGATCCGGCTGCCGTTCGCGGAGACGAACTCGCCCTCGGCGCCCAGGTGGTACTTCACGTCACCGGTGCCCTGGGTCGAGTGCGGGTCCATGTTGCCTTCGAACTCGCGGAAGATCTGGCCGTACGACTTGCCGACGATGTTGGCCAGTACGTTGAGCCGGCCACGGTGCGGCATGCCGATGATGACCTCGCTGAGACCGATGTCGGCGGCCTGCTCGCAGATCTCGTCGACCGCGACGATCGTCGACTCGCCACCTTCGAGCGAGAACCGCTTCTGGCCGATGAACTTGGTCTGAAGGAACGTCTCGAAGATCTCCGACTCGTTGAGCTTGTCGAGGATCCGCAGGTGCTCGTCGCGGTTGAGCGCCACCTGCGGCCGCTCGAGCATCCCCTGCAGCCAGGTGCGCTGCTCGGGATCGACGATGTGCATGTACTCGACGCCGACATGGCGGCAGTACGCGTCGCGCAGGATCTCCAGCGCCTCCCGGAGCGTCATCGCCGTACGCGGCTTGCCGCCGAGCGACCCGCACGGGAACGTCCGGTCGAGATCCCACAACGTCAGGCCGTGGCTCTTGAGGTCGAGGTCCGCGTGGCGGCGCATCCGGTAGGTGAGCGGGTCGATGTCGGCCATCAGGTGACCCAGAGCACGGTAGGAGGAGATCAGCTCGAGGACCCGAGCCTCCTTGTCGACCAGCCCCGGGGCGCTCCCGACGTAGATGTCGGTGTCCCATTCCAACGGTGCGTACGGGATGCGCAGCGAGGTGAAGATCTCCTCGTAGTAGCCGTTCTTGCCGAGCAGCAGCTGCTCCATCGAGCGCAGGAACTCGCCGGACTGGGCGCCCTGGATCACGCGATGGTCGTACGTCGAGGTGAGCGTCATCACCCTCGAGACGCCGAGCTCGTTGAGGCGTTCTCTGCTCGCCCCGAGGTAGCCAGGCGAGTACTCGATCGATCCGACGCCGAGGATCAGGCCCTGACCGGCCATGAGCCGGGGGATCGAGTGGTTCGTGCCGATGCCGCCGGGATTGGTGAGCGTGGCCGTGGTACCGGCGAAGTCGTCGACCGTGAGCGTTCCCTTGCGAGCCTTGGCGACGACCTCCTCGTACGCGCTCCAGAACTGCCCGAACGTCAGCTGCTCGCAGCTACGGATGTTGGGGACGACCAGCTGACGCGTACCGTCCGGCTTGGTCATGTCGATCGCGATGCCGAGGTTGATCGTCTCCGGCTCGACCAGTGTCGGCTTGCCATCGACGACCTCATACGCGACGTTCATCGCGGGCACCATCTTGAGCGCCTGCACCATCGCGTACCCGATGAGGTGCGTGAACGAGACCTTGCCGCCGATCGTGCGGGCGAGGTGGGCGTTGATCATCGTCCGATGGTCGATGGCGAGCTTCATGGGGACGGTACGGACGCTGGTCGCTGTGGGCATCTCCAGCGAGCTGTCCATGTTCTTCGCCGTACGCAAGGGCGCACCCCGCAGGGTCGCCTTGGTCGGGTGGTCCGTGATGGGCGCCGGGCGCTTCGAGAAGCTCGGGGGCTGAGCAGGAAGGTACGCCTGGTTGACGGCGCTCAGGTCGGGGGTGGCCGTGACGGTTGCCTTGGACGCCGGCGACCCTGACGTGGGCTGCCGGACAGGCGCGGCCGGGGCCGGCTCGGGCACCGCGGACGTCCCCGACGAACGCTTGGCTGGTGCGGGTTCCCGTTGTTCGGGCGCGGCGGCCGGAGCGGGTGTCTGCGCGACGGCCGGCGCCTGAGCCGGGGGTACCTGCTCGAGGCGCGGAAGAGGCGCTGGCTGCGGCACAGGGGTGGTCGCTGCGCTCAAGATCGGTTCAGTCGGTTCGGACGGGGCGACCGGCACGCTGGGTTTGTGGCTGCGGAAGAAGTCCGCCCAGGTGGAGTCGACGGAGGACGGGTCGGCTTCGTACCGCTCGTACATCTCCTCGATGAGCCAGTCGTTGGCGCCGAAGTCCTGCGCCGCAGCAACTGCGTCCTGGTCGGGCTGAATGGCCACGATGCCCCTCGTTCGTCGTTCGAAGTCGAGCGGTGACGCCCGGTCCGTCAACCCATGTTAAGCCACTCAGGGGGATACTTCGACCTCAAGAGACCCGAGTTCCGCGGGTTTCGGGGTGCGCAGACTGGTGAGCCGCCATGCCTGCCAGAACGCGATCACCGTGAAGATCAGGAGCAGGATGTTCCGGACGACGAGGAATGCGACAGCGTCGTGCGCGCCGTTCCCGTTCACGATCTCGCTGTAGCGCATCGGGTACACGACCTGGGTCAGGAACGCGAGAACGAAGCAGATCAGGGCCCAGATGGCCGGCCAGCTCAGCGACGGCTTCGAGTCGTCCTCACCCCCGCCGATGAGTGCGGCCAACGGTCCGCCCAGCCAGAGGAGGTACTGCGGGCTCAGCGTCTTGTTGACATCGATCATGATGAGGATGATCGCGACCATCACGACCGCGACGGTCCGCGGCGAACGGTGCAAGGACCAGGCCGCTCGGACACCGAGGATGATCGCGAGCAGGAAGCCGAGCAACGTCGCCACACTGGCGATCTGCAGGGCAAGCTGGACGCCCGGGCCGGAGATCTCGTACGCGTTGTAGCGGGACAGGCCGACGATCCACTCTCGGTTCCGTGAAACGCTCCGGAGCCACATCAGGGGCGTCGCGGGCAGGGACTCGACCTGGAGCCCGCGGGTGGACTGCCAGGTCAGGGGGGAGAGCAACCGCTGCCACCCGCCGACCACGAGGCTTGCCAACGCGAGGATGCCACCGGTGATCCCGAATCCTATGGCCGCGCGGGACCCTCGACGGCCCGTGCCGAGCAACGGGAGGACCAGGAGGGCGGGCCACAGCTTGAGCGCCCCACCGCATGCGATGAGCGCGCCCGCCAGAGCCGGCCGCCGGCGGACCAGGAACGCCCCGGCGCCAGCGAGCACGGCCGGTGCCATGTCGAAGCGGAAGTACGCGATCGGCCCCATGAAGACCACGAACACGATCCAGGTCAGCACCGCCGGCACGCGCCACCGCGGACTGCTCAGCCTCCAGGTCATCCGCGCCATGGCCGCGTCGAGCGCGAGCATCGAGGTTGCGAAAACCCACACGAACGCGCCCTCATTCCCGCCCGTCACGAGGCGCAGAACCTGCAGCGCCCAGGCGACAGGAGTCGGGTACTCCACCAAGGTGCTGGACCAGGAGGTCGCGTCGGTGATCTGGCTCAGGTAGTACTTGACGTCGCCGACGACGTAGCCCGCGTACGTCGACCATACGTATGCGATCAGCGCTCGGCTGATCGCCCACAGTGCGGCGTACGTCCAGCCGCTGCCGGCGATCAGCTTGGCCTCGCGACGCAACCACGTCATGGGTTCACCTTCGGTTCGTCCTGGTCGCGCATCTCACTGGTGGTTCGTGCGGCCCGCAGCGTGCCTCCTACCAGGAGCGCCAGCCAGATCAGGAACGCCACCAGCGCGAGGTTGCGCAGGACGAGCACGACAGTCGCCAGAAGGAGCAGGGGACCGCCGTGGACCAGCGGCTGGTACATGATCGGGTACACCAGCTGGGTCACGAGCGTGAGCCCCAGCACGAACGCTGCGAGCGTCCGCAGGTTGTTCCACGAGGGCGCCGGCTGGTCAGCGGGGGTGCGTCCGGACGCGACGAGAAGGGCCGCGAGTGGGCCACCCAGCCACATCATGTACTGGGGGCTGAACGTCTTGTTCGTGACGATGATGACGGTGATGACCAGGACCATGATGAGGGCCGCCTGCACGACGCTGCGCTCCCGCTGGCGCAGCCACCAGACGTAGGTCCACAGGATTGCCAGGTAGCCGATCACCGTGGCGATGGTGGAAGCCGTCAGAGCCGGTGCGATGCCGCTGCCCGTGATCTCGAACGCCTGCCACTGGGAGAGGGCGACGGTGTAGCTAGAGGGCGAGAACGCTCGGATCAGCATGAACGGTGTCGCCCAGATCGACTCGATCTGCAGGCCACGTGCGCTCTGCCACGTGAGCGGGGACACCAACCGGTTCCAGCCGCCGAGGGCCAGGGAGACGACCACAAGCCCCCCACCCACGACGACGAAGCCGAGCGTGGCCCGGAGCCGGCCGCGCCGCTCGCCGAGGGTGCCCGGCCACAACATCGCGGGCCACAGCTTGAACGCGGCGCCGAGCCCCACGAGCGCACCGGCGATGGTGTCGCGGGCGGCGAGCAGCGAGAGCACCGCGAGACCGCCGAGGAACGCCGGCACGAGGTCGAACCGCATGTACGTGGTGGGACCCATGACGAACGTGAACACGATCCAGAACAGGACAGCGAACGTCCGACGGCTTCCCCCGGTGCGCCACAGGACCACGGCGAAGAGCATGTCGAGGATCAGCATGATGAGGATGAACGCCACGACGAAGCCTGGGCGGGAGCGTCCGGCCAACCAGTACGGGATCGACAGGAACCAGACGACGGGGGTGGGGTACTCGACGAGCGTGCTCGACAGCGGCGCCCCGCTCCACATGAGGTGGACGCGGTGCCAGTAGTAGAGGACGTCGTTCTGCGTTGTGAGCCCGAAGTACGCCCACACGCCGAACACGATGCCGCGCGCCGCAAGCCAGATCAGCGCGAGGCCGCGCCACCCAAGGCGCGAGCGCCCGGGGGTATCGGGATCTGCGGCCTGGCTCACGCGGCTCCTCGCGTTTGGGGAGAGGGTGCGGATCGTGCACCCTTTTTCCCGTGGCATCACCGTTGCGCCCCCGACAGGATTCGAACCTGCGCTCCCGCCTCCGGAGGGCGGTGCTCTATCCCCTGAGCTACGGGGGCCAGCGGTCTGGCGCCGCATGGAAGGCTAGCAAAGATCCCGATGGGGTGCGCCGGCGCGGCGCTGTGGTCTGGCTATGCTCCGCGCCATGGCATGGAATCGGCGCGCACTGGTGACGGCCGCGCTGGCACTTCCGCTGGCCGCGTGCGTGAAGCAGGTCGCGCCAGATCCCGCCGAGATTCGCGAGTCGGCGCCTCCATGGCCTGCTCCGCGCGACGCGGTCTCGTACATCGACTTCGCGCGTCTGCCACGGCTGCCGCTCGACGCCTCGGACGATCCGCACGTGCTGACGCTGGAGGTGAGCATCTCCGGCCAGCAGGTCGAGGTGCCCGCGTACGTCGGCATCGACCGCCTCCGAGCCGTACAGGCTCCCTGCCACACGCACGATGCGAGCGGCACGGTGTGGATAGAGGGCCGGGGTGGCCAGGACGTCACGCTGGGCCAGTTCTTCGACGTCTGGGGCGTACGGCTGACGGCGACCTGCCTGGGCGCCGCCTGCGGCTCGATCTCGGTGACCGCCGACGGCCTGGCCGTCTCGTCACCCCGCGACCTACGCCTGCGCGAGGTGGGTCACGTCGTGGTGCGGGCATCCGCCGCATCCTGACCGTCCACTGCCGAATCCGCGTCGCACATTCCGAGTCCGGGGTGGCACAGTTCAGTCTCATGACTCACATGCACGTCGCGGGATCGCTGCACGCCGACGCGATCTCGATCAAGCCGCACTGGCTGCACCGGCCGGAGGACATCAACGCGCTCGACGCGCGTCTCTGGTCGACGAACGTGTCACGCGGCGACGACGGCGTCCTCAACATCGCCGGTCTCGACGTCGACGATCTCGTGGAGCAGATCGGGACCCCGGTCTACGCGTTCGACGAGGCGGACTTCCGCGCCCGGGCTCGTGGCTTCCTCGAAGCCTTCGCCGGTTGGGACGTCTTCTACGCGGGCAAGTCGTTCCTGTCCACGGGGATTGCGTCGTGGATCGCGGAGGAGGGCCTCGGCCTCGACGTGTGCAGCGGCAACGAGCTTGTCGTGGCGCTGCGCGGAGGGATGGACCCGGCGAAGATCGGCATGCACGGCAACAACAAGACCGTCGAGGAGCTGCGCCTCGGGCTGGAGTCGGGAGTGGGCCGGATCATCGTCGACTCGCTCGACGAGATCTCGCGCATCGAGCAGCTGACCGCCGAGCTGGGCGTCACGGCGAGGGTGCTGGTGCGGGTGACGACGGGCATCGAGGCTCACACCCACGAGTACATCGCCACCGCTCACGAGGACCAGAAGTTCGGCTTCTCCATCCAAGGTGGCCAGGCACTGATGGCGCTCGTCCGGTGCCAGTCCAGCCCGCGCATCGAGCTGTTGGGCGTCCACTCCCACATCGGGAGCCAGATCTTCGACACTGGGGCGTTCGAGGTGGCGGCTCGCCGCACGATGCGCCTCATCGCACAGTTCCGCCAGGCGACCGGCATCGACCTGCCCGAGCTCGACCTCGGCGGTGGCTTCGGCATCGCCTACACCGCGGACGACACACCGTCGACGCCCGATGAGCTCTCCACGAGCCTGCGGGAGATCGTCGAGCACGAGCGTCGCGCGTACGGGCTCACTGAACCCCGCTACTCGATAGAGCCCGGACGTGCGATCTGCGGGCCGTCCGCGATGGCGATCTACACCGTGGGCACCGTCAAGGTCGTCGATCTCGAGGGCGGACTGCAGCGGACGTACGTCTCGGTCGACGGCGGCATGAGCGACAACATCAGGCCGGCTCTGTACGCGGCGGAGTACTCGGCTGTGCTGGCGAACCGCGCCTCGAATGCTCAGCCCATGCTGTGCCGCGTGGTCGGCAAACACTGCGAAGGGGGCGACATCCTGGTTCGGGACGTCTACCTGCCCCGGGACCTCCGCGATGGTGATCTCATCGCAGTGCCCGCGTCCGGTGCGTACAGCCGCTCGATGGCCTCGAACTACAACCACGCCACCAAGCCCCCCGTGGTGTCGGTGGCAGCGGGCGAGGTGAGGACCCTGCTGCGTCGCGAGACGCTCGACGACCTCCTGGCCCTCGACACCGGCGTGGCCGTGGGAAACCGCGGGGCCGCTCGTGTCGAATAGGCCAAGATGATCCTGTGATCCTCGTGAATGGCGACAAGCCCGTCAAGGTTGCCCTGCTCGGCTGCGGCAACGTCGGTTCCCAGGTCGCGCGGCTGCTGCTCGCGACGCCGGACGACCTCGCCGCGAGGGTCGGTGCCCCCGTCGAGCTGATGGGCATCGGCGTGCGTCATCCCGATGCCGAGCGGGCCGGCATCGACCCGGCGCTGTTCACAGGTGACAGCGAGGCGCTCGTACGGTCCGGGGTCGATGTGGTCGTCGAGCTCATCGGCGGCATCGAGCCGGCGAGGAGCTTGCTGCTCGCGTCGTTCGCGGCTGGTGCCTCGGTCGTGACAGCGAACAAGTCTCTGCTCGCCGCACATGGCCAGGAGCTGTACGCGGCGGCCGAGCGTGCTGGCGTCGACCTGTACTTCGAGGCGGCCGTCGCCGGCGCCATCCCGATCATCCGCCCGCTGCGCGAGTCGCTCGTCGGGGACGAGATCACCACAGTGATGGGCATCGTCAACGGCACCACCAACTACATCCTCGACAAGATGACCACCGACCGTGTCTCCTTCTCGGAGGCGTTGGCGGAGGCGCAGGAGCTCGGCTACGCCGAGGCTGACCCGACCGCCGACGTCGAGGGGTACGACGCCGCGGCCAAGGCGTCGATCCTCGCCAGCCTCGCGTTCCACACCGAGGTCGCCGGCGCGGACGTCCACCGCGAAGGCATCACGACGATCACGATCGAGGACATCGAGGCCGCCAGGGCGCAGGGCTACGTCATCAAGCTGCTCGCTGTCGCGACGCTGTCGGGCGAGCAGGAGGACGAGGTCTCCGTCCGGGTACATCCCACGATGGTTCCCGAGTCCCACCCGCTCGCGTCGGTGAGGGGTGCGTACAACGCCATCTTCATCGAGTCGCGCAACGCAGGCCGACTGATGTTCCTCGGCCCAGGCGCTGGCGGCTCGCCGACCGCGTCCGCCGTGATGGGCGACCTCGTGACGATCGCCCGGAACCGGATCCGCGGAACCCACGGTCCGGCCATGTCCACGTATCGCCGGTACGGCATCGCGTCGATCGAGGACGCGATGACCTCGTACTACCTCACGATGCAGGTCAAGGACGAGCCCGGAGTCCTGGCCAAGGTCGCATCGGTCTTCGCCAAGCACGAGGTGTCGATCCTGGCTGTGCGACAGACGACCGACGAGGACGGTCACGCCCGCCTCGGGATCATGACCCACATCGCCCGCGACGCCGAGTTCACCGACACGGTCTCGGAGCTGCGCACGATGACCTCGGCCGTCTCCGGCCGCATCCGCCTCATCCGGGTGGAGGGGCGGTGAGCGAACCCGACATGCGGCCGGAACTGGTGTGCCTCGACCTCGAAGGCGTACTGGTTCCCGAGATCTGGATCGCCGTGGCCGAGCGCACCGGGATCGCCGAGCTGCGGAGGACGACCCGCGACGAGCCTGACTACGACGTGCTGATGCGCTACCGGCTGGCGATCCTCGACCGGCACGGGCTCAGGCTCCCAGACATCCAGGCGGTCATCGCGACGATGGGACCTCTCCCCGGAGCCGTCGAGTTCCTCGACTGGCTGCGCGAGCGGTTCACCGGCGTGATCCTCCTGTCGGACACGTTCGCCGAGTTCGCCCATCCGCTGATGCGTCAGCTCGGCTTCCCGACACTGTTCTGCCACTCGTTGGAGGTCGAAGATGACGGCCGGATCACGGGTTACCGGCTGCGGATGCCCGACCAGAAGCGCGCGTCCGTCGAGGCGCTCCAGAGCGTGACGTTCCGCGTCATCGCCGCCGGCGACTCGTACAACGACACCGCGATGCTGCTCGCCGCCGACGTCGGCATCCTGTTCGATGCGCCTCAGCACGTCATCGACGAGTTCGTGCAGCTACCGGTGACGCGGGGGTACGACGAGCTTCGGGCGGCGATCGCCGCCGCGTCGAACCGTCGACTCTGAGCCATGGATGACGTCACCGGGGTGGTCAGAGACGTAGCGAACGCCCTCATCGTGCTGGACGGGATCCGGGCGGTCTCGCTGGGTGGGTCCCGGGCCCTCGGCATGGACGATGCAGGCTCCGACACCGACCTGTACGCGTGGTACCGCGGGCCACTCGTCAGCGCCGTGATCCGGCAGCAGGCACTCGACGGCCTCGCTGATGATGTGGTTGTCCCGTTCGATGCTTTCGGCCCTGAGGACCACTGGCACTCCGACAGCGGACCGTTCGAGGTCGTCTATGTCGACCTCGACGACATCCACGCCCAGATCAGCCGAGCACGCGGCGTAGGACTTGACGGTGAGGTGTGCGCGACAGCGTTCCTGCACACGGCGTACGCGAGTGTGCCGATCGCCGATCCGTACGCTGAGCTTGGTCGGCTGCACAACGACCTGACGACCTTTCCGGAAGCCACTCGGGCGGCCCAGCTCCTCCGGTTGCCGGTCATGGCCGGCGAGTTCGCCTCCCAGCTGCGCGGCGCGCAGGCCCGCCAGGACTGGCCGATGGTCGTTCGCCGCACGGCGGGGCTCCTCGACGTGACCGTCAGCCTCCTGTTTGCGCTCAACCGTCGCTATCACCCAGGGGAGAAGCGGCTCCTTGCTCACGTCGCATCCTGCGAGCTGCGGCCGACCAACGTGGCCGACCGTCTTCGGACCGCGTGCGTGGCCGCCCCAGATGATCCGAGCCTGGCCGAGCAGTTCCTCACGCTGATTGCGGAGATCGTCGCCCTGGACGAGTCGGGCTCCTCATCGGGCACGCCAGGGGCGGGCGCTCAGGAACCAGCCAGCTCCTGATAGGCGGTCTCGGAGGAGTCGCGGAGGAACTGCGCGCAGCGTTCCGCCTCGTCGTCCTCGCCGATATGGTCCGCGGCCACTGAGAGCGCCCAGAGCGCTCGCAGGAAGCCCCGGTTGGGTTCGTGCTCCCACGGGACCGGGCCGGAGCCGCGCCAGCCGGTGCGCCGCAACGCGTCGAGGGACCGGTGGTAGCCGGTACGAGCGAACGCGTACGCGCTGATGTCGGACGCGTCCGTACCGTCAGCCAGTGCCTGCTCGGCCAGCACCGCCCACGCGATGGCGGACGTGGGGTGGCGGCGCGCCGCAGCGATCGCCTCGGCCGCGTCAGCGGGTTCCGGCTCGCTGTCCGGCGGTAGCAGTGTGGGTTCGGCTGCGTGGGCTAGGAGGTTGCGGTGGGTCTGCGGTGCCATGTTCGCCACAGTAGGTGGGGTGTCGCGCAGAGTGGTAGTCTTGCTGACGTTGAGAGGACTTAGAGCCTCCACGCGCCTCACAGGCTGGGCGCGGCGATCCGCCGAAAAGATCATCCAGAGAACAATGGGACATCTGGCCTGAGGGGATTCATTTGCCTGCCAACGCCGTTGTGCGCGCACTGTGTACGTCGCGCCACCCCAGCGGTCAGGCTGTCACGACGGAAGGAAGTCCGTGACCGACACCACCACCACGGGCAAGGCCCTGGACGGGATGTTGCTCGCCGAGCTCAAGCAGGTCGCAGGAACTCTGGGCCTCAAGGGCACAGCAGGGATGCGTAAGGGCGAGCTCGTCGGAGCGATCAGGGAGGCCCAGGGGGGTGGAGCGCCCAGCGCCCCGCGCCGCCAGGCGCCGCCATCGACTCCGATTGCAGCACCAGAGACGGTGAAGGCTCCCGACTCTGCCACCCAGGCGCCGAACCGCGGCGACTCTGCCGTGCAGGCAGCCGGCAATGGGGACGCTACGGCTCAGGCACCAGCGAGCGGCGACTCCGCAGGCGACACGTCATCTGCCGACCAGGCCGGACGGCGCCGCACCCGTGGCTCGCGTCGCGCTGCTGGGGCCCCCGCCGTCGAGCCGAGCCAGGGCGCTGCTCCGGAACGTGCCCAGACCACTGCGCCGGAAGGTACCGATAGCGACCGATCGATAGCCGATGAAGTCGGCGCTCGTCTCAGCGCGCTCAGCGTCGAGACGCGCGAGCCGGACCGGCAGCGCCGTCAGGGTCAGCAGGTCCAGCAGGGCCAGCAGGGCACGCAGGGCAACGAGGAAGACGCTCGTCAGGCGCAGCGCTCCGAGGACGAGGACGCCGGCGGTCGCCGTGGTCGTCGTCGCCGCAACCGCGATCGCCAGAACCGCCGCCCGCGTCCAGGCCAGGCCCCGATCGAGCGTTTCGACGCTGAGCCAACCGTGAACGAGGGCGACGTGGTCGTGCCGATCTCCGGCATCCTCGACGTTCTCGACAACTACGCGTTCGTCCGGACGTCCGGTTACCTGCCCGGCTCGAACGACGCGTACGTGTCGCTGAGCATGGTTCGCAGGTACGGGCTCCGCAAGGGCGACGTCGTCACGGGCTCGATCCGGCAGGCGCAGGACGGCGAGCGCAAGGAGAAGTTCAACCCTCTCGTCTCGCTCGACACCGTCAACGGGGGCCAGCCCGAGAGCGCGCGCAACCGTCCCGAGTTCTCGAAGCTCACGCCCCTGTACCCGCAGGAGCCTCTGCGGCTCGAGAATGCGACCTCCGGCATGATCGGGCGGATCATCGACCTGGTCTCGCCGATCGGCAAGGGCCAGCGCGGCCTGATCGTCTCCCCGCCGAAGGCCGGCAAGACGATGATCATGCAGGCCATCGCCAATGCGATCACGACGAACAACCCTGAGGTCCACCTCATGGTCGTC
>JADGPB010000314.1 GCA_017882655.1 Propionibacteriales bacterium | reverse complement strand
CTCATCGACCTCGTACGGTCGGTCAAGGCAGGGGTCAAGCCTCGCGCGCACGCCGAGCTCGCCTACCACGTGCTCGACATCATGCTGTCCGTCGAGAAGGCGATCGAGTCGGGCGAGACCATCGAGATCACCTCGGTTCCGCCGCAGATCGATCCGATCCCGGCCGACTGGACACCGCTCAAGGCAGTCTGAGAGACACACATATCGACCGGTGGCGCCGAGGCCTGGTCTCGGCGCCACCGGTATGCCCAGGGGGGAAAATGAAGCTTGGAATGTTCACGGCAGCTCTGCCGATGTGGTCGCTCGACAGGATCGCCGACTACGCGTCGGGCCAGGGGTACCAGTGCCTGGAGGTGGCGTGCTGGCCCGCGGCCGAAGGACGCCCGTTCGAGTCGGCGCACCTGCCGATCGCCACGTGGTCGGGCGCCGACCGCGACTCCACGAAGGCGCTATTGGAGCGCACCGGCCTCGAGATCTCCTCGCTGGCCTACTACGAGAACAACCTCATCGGCGACCTTGGTCGCCGACACGAGATCCGTACGCACCTCAAGAGCGTCATCGACGCGGCGCAGTCCTTGGACGTGCCGTACGTAGGCACCTTCCTCGGTAGAGACGTGACGAAGTCGGTCGTCGAGAACATGGCCGAGGCGGAGCGGGTCTTCCCGGAGCTGGTCGACTACGCCGGCGAGCGCGGGGTCAAGCTCATGGTCGAGAACTGCGTCATGGAGGGCTGGCACCCCGACGGCTACCCCGGCAACATCGCGTACTCCCCCGAGCTGTGGGAGTGGATGACGACCAGGCTCGGCATGTACCTCAACTGGGACCCGTCCCACCTGATGTGGATCGGCATCGACCCCATTGAGACGATCCGTCCGTTCGCCCCGTACATCGTCCATGCGCAGGCGAAGGACATCGAGCTCTTCGAAGACGTCCGCAACCAGTACGGCTTCTACGGCCTCGTCCAGAAGGGCGACCGCCCCTGGAACATGGGCTGGTGGCGCTACCGGGTTCCAGGACGCGGCGCCGTCGACTGGGCGCGCATCGTCGACCGGCTGGACGAGGTCGGCTTCACCGGCACCCTGTCCGTCGAGCATGAGGATCCCGTGTGGGGCGGCACCCCGGACAAGATCGTCGAGGGACTCCGCATCGCTCACTCCACCCTGAGCCCGCTCGTCGGCGACCGTGCCAGGCTCCTCAGCGCTGCGACCATCTGACCCACAACCACCAAAGGGCGTTCACCATGACCAAACTCCGTGTCGGCATCGTCGGCCTCGGCTTCATCGGGAAGGGCAAGCACCTGCCGGGCCTGGCGGCGCACTCCGACCTCTGCGAGGTCGTCGGCTTCTGCGACTTCGAGCTCGACAGGGCCGAGAAGGCGAAGGAGCTGTACGGATCCGCCGACGCCTACACGACGACCGACTACACCCAGCTGCTCGCGGACCCCAGCATCGACGTCATCCACGTCTGTACGTGGAACGTCAGCCACGCCGACATCACGTGCGCGGCCCTGGAGGCCGGCAAGCACGTGCTGTGCGAGAAGCCGATGGCGATCACCGGAGCCGACGCCCGCCGCATGGTCGAGACCGCCGAGCGCACCGGCAAGAAGCTCTCGGTCGGGTTCCAGAACCGCTTCCGCCCCGAGAACCAGTTCCTGCACAAAGCCATCGGCGAAGGCCGGCTCGGCGAGATCTACGCCGCCCAGGCACACGCCGTACGCCGTCGCGGCGTGCCGACGTGGGGCGTCTTCACCGACAAGGAGAAGCAGGGCGGCGGCCCGCTCATCGACCTCGGCGGCCACGCGATCGACCTGGCGCTGTGGTACATGGACAACTACGACGTGGCCTCGGTCACCGGCGTCGTGAACCACAAGCTGGCCGACAAGCCGGAGGGCAACATGATGGGCCCCTGGGACCCGGCCACGTACACGGTCGAGGACTCGGCGTTCGGCTTCGTCAGGTTCACCAACGGAGCATCGCTGTACGTGGAGTCGTCCTGGGCGCTCAACGTCGCGGACTCCCGCGAGGCGTGCGTGACGCTCTGCGGCACTGACGGCGGCGCCGACACCGTCCAGGTCGCCGGATCACAGAACCTCAAGGTGACGCTCAACAACGTCCAGGGCGGGGGGCTCGTGAAGACGTCGCCGGAGGTGGGAGCGGTCGTGTTCAGCCCGGGTCGCGCCCCGTTGTCGGGCTTGGACCAGGCGGCGGTCGACGAGGCCGGGTCATGGCTCAACGCCATCCTCACGGACGGCGAGCCGCTCGTCACCGCCCGTCAGGCCGCGGTCGTCACCGAGATCCTCGAAGCGATCTACACCTCGGCTGACACGGGCAAGCCGGTGTACTTCAACGAGGTCTGAGCACGGCACACGCAACTGCGGCCGTACAAGCGTCATCACGCGCTCGTACGGCCGCAGTGCGTACGGTCAGTGGTCGAGGTACGTGTCGATGCCCGACAGGTCGATGACGGTGTCGGTCTCGTGGGACGTCCTGGCCGCCTCGAGGACACGCATGCACCGTACGACGGACTCGTTCGTCACAGTCTTGGTCGCCGTCCCTTCGATGACCGCGATCGCGTTGCGGTAGAAGTCGTTCACGTCGGTGGCAAGGCGAGGCAGCGGCAGCACCTCGACGTTGTCCTGCACCTTGAGCATCTTCGAGTAGTCGATGATCCGCGGCGCCATGGTCTTGGTCATGCCCTGCCCCGCGACGACCGGCTCCGCGTCCGGCTCGAGGTCCTCGACCCGCCGGACGATCTTGCCGTTCATCGCCCAGTCGTCGACCGTGGCCGTACCGCGCTTGCCCTTGAGGAGGAACTTCGGCCCCGGGGCGTAGTTGTCGGTGGTGCAGGCAGCGACCGCCTCGACGCCGTTTGCGAACGTGAGGTAGATCATGAACCCGTCCTCGACCGGCGCGCCCATCGTGTAGCTGAGCCGGCTGTACACGGTCTTCACCGGCGCCGGGACCATGAGCAGCAGGCGGTCGACCAGGTGGACGCCCCAGTCGAGCACCATGCCGCCGCCACGCGACGGGTCACGACGCCAGTCCCCGGGGATGCCGCGCGAACCGTCGATACGGGACTCGATGAACGTGACGTCGCCCAGGGACCTGGCGTCGTACAGCTCCTTCATGACGAGGTAGTCCTCGTCCCAGCGGCGGTTCTGGTGGACGATGAACACCTTGCCGGACGCGGCCTCCGCGGCCATGACCTCCTGGATCTCGTCGACGCTCAGCATGGCCGGCTTCTCGGTGACCACGTTCTTGCCGGCGGCGAGGGCGGCGAGGGCGATCGACTTGTGCACCTCGTTCGGCGTGCAGATGAAGATCACGTCGACGCTTCCGTCGGCGAGGGCGTCCTCGAGGTGCCGGTACACGTGCAGGCCCGCTTCGGTGGCCTCGTCGCGTGCGATCGGGTCGATGTCGACGATGCCGGCGATATCGATTCCCAGAGCGGTCAGCTTCTTGATGTGGGTGAAGCCCATCGTGCCGTAGCCGATGATGACGAACCTGTGCTGCATGGAACCCCTCGTGACGTCGCGTGTGCCCGCGGCGGCGCGGGCCCTCGACAAGCCTAGAGGGATCGATCCGATGCCGCTGAAAGGGTCGATGTATCAGGAAGGGCTGATCCGGCTCTGGACCGGACGAAAGCATTCGCCGCAGCTGACACCGGAGGACACTCCCATGAGCAACCTGATGACCGTCGCCACCCACCGCATCGCCCGCCTGGTCCGGCATCCCGAACCCCTCCCCACGCAGCCGGCGACCTTCATCGGCGTCGCGACGCTCGCCACCAGCCGCCCGGACTTCCGCGGTCCGTACGCGCGACCGGTGACCGCCGACCTGCTGATCGACGAGCGCGGCAGGGTGACCGTGGCGTCCATGTATCTCGCACCCGTGAAGCTCGGTTCCGTCACGTGCACGATCAGCCAGCTGCCGAGGACAGGCATCGGTACGTACGTAGCGGACGATCTCCGCCTGACCATCGGACTGCATGTCGGCATC
>JADGPB010000313.1 GCA_017882655.1 Propionibacteriales bacterium | reverse complement strand
CGAACTGCCGGTACCCGCCGGGCATGAAGCCGGCGCCGACGACCAGGGTGGGCAGCCAGCCGGCGTAGAACCCGGCCGCCCTGGCGACTGCCTCGGCCTTGGCGCGCTTGGAGGCGTCCGGGTCGATGATGTCGCCGGCCACGTCGAGGTGGGTGTCGACGGCCTCCCGCGCGATCAGCAGGTGCATGATCTCGGTCGAGCCCTCGAAGATGCGGTTGATGCGCATGTCGCGCAGGATCTGCTCCACCTCGGCCGGACGCTCCCCCCGGGCCTCCAGCGAGTCGGCGGTCTCGTAGCCGCGTCCGCCGCGGATCTGGATCAGCTCGTCGGCCACCTTCCACGCCATCTCGGAGGCGTACAGCTTCACCAGCGCGGCCTCGATGCGGATGTCGTTGGTCTCGTCGTCGGCAAGCATGCAGCACAGGTCGAGCATCGACTCCAGGGCGTAGGTCGTGCCGGCGATGAACGCGATCTTGGTCGCGACCGCCTCGTGGGCGCCGACGGCGCGCCCCCACTGGACGCGCTCAGCCGACCAGCCGCGGGCCACGTTCAAGCACCACTTGGACCCCCCCACGCACATCGCCGGCAGCGAGAGGCGTCCGGTGTTCAGCGTGGCCAGTGCGATCTTCAGGCCGCGCCCGACGCCCATCAGGACGTTCTCGGCCGGCACCCGGACGCGGTCGAACCGGATGAGCGCGTTCTCGATGCCGCGCAGCCCCAGGAACGAGTTGCGGGCCTCGACCGTGATGCCGGGAGAGTCGGCCTCGACCACGAACGCCGTGATACCGCCCCGGTTGCCCTCGGTCGCGGGCACCCGCGCCATCACCACGAACAGGCTGGCGATCGTGCCGTTCGTGGCCCACAGCTTGATGCCGTCGAGAACATAGCCTTCACCGTCGGGCGTCGCCGACGTCGCCACGCGGGCGGGGTCGGAGCCGACATCAGGCTCGGTGAGCAGGAACGCCGACACCTCGCCGGCCGCGAGGCGGGGCAGGAAGCGCTTCTTCTGCTCCTCGGTGCCGAACATCTTCACCGGCTGGGGGACGCCGATCGACTGGTGGGCGCTCAGCAGGGCACCGAGCGACGGGTTGCCGGAGGCGATGAGCGCCAGGGCCTTGTTGTAGTACAGGTTCGACAAGCCCTGGCCACCGTAGGCCTCGGGGATCTTCATGCCGAAGGCGCCGAGATCCGCCAGCTCGCCGAACAGTTCGTCGTAGATCCGGGCCTCGCGCTCGATGCGGCGCCCGTCGATGCGCTCGGTGAGCTCCGCGGCGCGGGCGAGGAAAGCCTCGCCCTTGGCCCGAGCCTCCGGCGACGGGGTCGGCCAGGGATCGACGAGGTCGAGGCGGAAGCGTCCGAGGAACAACTCCTTGCCAAAGCTCGGTTTGGTCCACTCTGTCTGACGGGCCGCTTCGGCGACCCTACGCGCCTCGCGCTCGGTGGGGCCTTGGGTGGTCGGCCGAGCGTGTTCCTTCTGTGCGGTCACGGTGCCTCCCGGCGTCCACAACTCTCCCACCATTGGGATCTTCCTACGCTATCTCTCTGCGCCAACGCCGCAGAAGGGTCCGGACGCCGCAGCCCAGCGCGGCGGTTACGAGGCTCTGCCCCCGCTCGGCGTCGGCCGGGGGGCGCCGATATCGGTACAGCACTTGGCACCTCCGGACGAAGAGCCACGAGGGGCTCTCAGCGACGCAATCTGGTCGGCCTGCCACGCAGTTGTGTGCGACGCGGGCAGCGAGCCTCTGCGTGGAACGTCCTCAGCTGCCGCGAGTCGCACGTTCCCGCCGGAACGTCCTGACTTGCTGTCGATCGAGCCTCCCGTCATGGGTGGCATGACGTGCCTATGGTTACGACGGCGATGCGCTGATACTGAGTCATGGGCAAACTCGTGTACGGGATGTCGACATCGCTGGACGGGTACGTGAACCGGGCCGATGGATCCATCGACTGGACTGCGCCGGACGAGGAGACGCACCGGTTCGTCAACGATCTCGAGAGCCGAATTGGAACGTACCTGTTCGGGCGGCGGCTGTTCGAGACCATGCGGGTCTGGGATGACGATGAGGCGCTGGCGGGCCTGCCTGGTTATGCCCTGGAGTACGCACCGATCTGGCGTTCGGTAGACAAGGTTGTGTTCTCTAGGACGTTGGCGGCGCTGAACGTCCCTAGGACCAGGGTCGAGCGGCGCCTGGATATCGACGACGTCCGTCGCCTGAAGGAGTCCAGCGCAGCCGACCTGGCCGTCGGTGGGCCGACATTGGCAGCCGAGATGCTGCGAGCCGGTCTGGTTGACGAGCTCACCCTGTTCATCGTCCCAGTGGTGGTAGGTGCCGGAACACGATTCCTCCCTGACCAGTTGAACCTCGACCTCTCACTCGTCGAGGAACGGCGCTTCGACTCCGGCACTGTCTTCTTGCGCTACGCCATCCGACGCTGACCCGACGCCGCCCTCATCTGCCGGAATCAGCCCGGTCGATCTTGCCGATGACTGGGTTGTTCCTCAGGTGGCTGCTTTCCGGCTGAATGGCGACGGGTGGTCTGAGGCTCCTACAGCTCCCGCACGACGGGCACTCCTCGTGAGCGCCGGGCGCGCACCACCCACGGCAGGTACATCACTGCCCACAGGATCGCGACCAGGACGATCAGGACGGGCACGTAGAGGTTGCCGGCGAGCACCTGGATGCCCTCCAGCGGGGAACCTGGCGCTCCGACATTGAGGAACCAGAAGTTCGTGTGCCACACCTGGTTGGCGAGGTAGCCGATGGTCGCGAACATCGCCACCATGATGGCCACCCGCCCCAGGTTGCGGAGCTCGGGGACCAGGTCGCCGGCGACCAGCCGCATCAGCACGTAGCCGAAGATGAGGGCGTGGATCGTGAAGCTCTGCCAGGTGAAGACGTTGAGGATGGGTCGGTTGGCCCAGTCGGGGAACAGGTCGGCGGCCAAGGCAGCCCAGCAGCCCATCGCGTAGAGGAAGTCGCCGGTCCAACGATTGGGTCGCAGCGCGTCGATGAAGATGGAGAAGGTGGCGATCGCGCAGACGTGCAACGGCAGGATCTCTGGGGAGTACGTACCGGTCACCACGTAGGCGGTTTGCCGCAGGACCTCCAGCATCAGTACCGACCAGCCGACCACCAGTCGCAGTCGCCTACGACGGTCAGTGTCGGCCCTGCGGTACCCCAGGACCAGCGCAGCGATGCCGATGGCGAGCACGGCGAGCACACCGAGGTGGATCGCCGAAAAGGTCCCGAAGCCGGTGCCCTCGGGCGTCGACTGGTTCTGCGGGACGAAGAAGTAGTCCCAGCTCCAGGTCAGCGCGCTCACCAGGACGCCGTCCGCTGCATCCATACAGGCGTTGGCACGCTTTCATTGTGCAGCGTGAACGGGGTGCGCTGCGTACGATCGAACGGCTCGTCGCCGACGACTGAGCCGGAGCCCCGGCGAAGCGAACTCACCCGAGTTGGACCCTCGGGATTCAATGGCGTGTTGAGCGAATCGCGTCCATGTTGTCGAGATGGCGCCAGAGATGGTGTCTGGAAGGGGACGATCGATCACATGAACCACCCACGGCGTCCTGCCTACCTGATCGGTGGCATCGGGATCGGACTGATGCTGGTGCTCGCCGGATGCGCCCAGCCTCGCTCCCCATCGGGCGCCTCGGCCGTACCAACGGTTCAGTCGTCCTCGACAGCCTCAGCCTCGCCGTCGTCGACCTCGTCGAGCACTCCCTCGCCCACTCAGCCCCCCGTACCGCAGGGTCCCCCGATGCTGATCGACAGCATCGCGCCGCTCGCCGGAGCGACGGTCGGGGTGGCGATGCCGATCTCGATCGTATTCTCCAAGCCGGTGAAGGCGGACGCACGCAAGGACATCGAGCAGCACATCACGGTCGCCACGTCGGCGCCCGTGCAGGGCGCGTGGCACTGGTTCAGCGATCGTCGGGTCGACTTCAGGCCGAAGAGCTTCTGGAGCCCCGGGACCACGGTCGCGATGGTCGCC
>JADGPB010000312.1 GCA_017882655.1 Propionibacteriales bacterium | reverse complement strand
CCGCGTGACGCCAGGTGGGCGGCGATCTGGCCGGGACCCGTCCCGACATCGGCGATGGGTCCGGTGACCTCCGCGGCGATCCGGTCGAGCAACCAGGTGTCGAACGGCTTGTGGCTCAGCTCGTCGCCGTACTTCTCCGCGTACGCCTCGGCCACCACGTCGTAGGTGCGCCGTACGGACTCGTCGCGAGCCGCAGGTCCCTGGGCGAGCGCGGCGTCGCGGTCCACCCCAGCGGTTACCGCTGTCTCGCCGACCGGCAGCGGTCCCAGCAGGTGCACCCAGCGGCGGTCCTGCTCGCGCGGTCGCAGCTCGAGCTCGCGCACAAGGTGCCGCTCGGCCATCGTCCGCAGTGTCGACTCGACGGCCGCCCTGTCCGCGAACGCGTACATCCGCTCGGTCCGCGTCCGCAGCTCACCGGGCGCCTGCGCCCCGCGAAGCAGCAGGACAGTGAGCAAGGCCCGCTCCGCTTCGTCCAAGTCGATCGCCTGGTCGAGCGCCTGCGCGTACTTCACGGTGCGTGAGCCGGACATCCAGACGAACCGTACGAGCTCGCGTTTCTTCAGCCCTCGCAGGGTTTCGTCGACCTCCGGCTCGCTGTAGTCGACGATCGGGTCGCGGCTCGACGTCTGGCTGCAGGCGGTCCGTACGGCGTTGATCGTCATCGGGTACGAGGCGGGCACGGTCGTCTGCTTCTCCAGCAGGCTCCCCAGCACGCGCTGCTCACGCGCGTCGAGAACGGGCAGCTCCATGCCCACACTCTAGGCACGTCTCGGGCTGACGCCGAGAGGTCGCAAAGTCGGGTTTCCGGGGAAGAATTCGACGACTCTGTGACCTCTCGACGCGCGATCAGCTCGTTCAGGCTTGGAGTTCCGACACCTTGCCCGCCTCCACGGCGAAGCGGCGGGTGAGGTGTACGGCGTCGAGCAGGCGCCGGTCGTGGGTCACGAGCAGCAGCGTTCCGGGGTAGCTGTCGAGAGCGTCCTCCAGCTGCTCGATGGCGGGCAGGTCGAGGTGGTTGGTCGGTTCGTCGAGCACCAGCAGGTTGACGCCGCGGGCCTGCAGCAGCGCGAGGGCGGCGCGGGTGCGCTCGCCGGGGGACAGCGACGAGGCGGGGCGCTCGACGTGGGCCGCGCCGAGCGCGTACTTGGCGAGCAACGTCCGCACTTCCGCGTCCGGCCAGTCGGGGACCTGTGCGGCGAACGCACGACGCAGCGACTCGGTGCCGTCGAACAGCGACCGCGCCTGGTCGATCTCGCCGACGACGACGGCCGACCCGAGGTTCACGGCACCCTCGTCGGGCTCCAGCCGGCCGAGCAGCGCCGCGAGCAGCGTCGACTTGCCGGACCCGTTGGGTCCCGTGATCGCGACCCGGTCCGCCCAGTCGATCTGCAGGTCGACCGGTCCGAGCGTGAACGAGCCGCGATGTACGACCACGCCGCGGGCCGTCGCGACGACGGCACCGGCACGCGGCGCCACGGCGATCTCCATCTGCAGCCGCCACTCCTTGCGCGGCTCCTCAACTTCGTCGAGCCTCTCCAGGAGCCGCTCGGTCTGGCGAGCCTTGGCGGCCTGCTTCTCCGAGGCCTCACGCGCGTGGTGCTTGACGAACTTGTCCGGGTCCTTGGACTTGCGGACGGCGTTCCGTACGCCCTTGTCCATCCACGAACGCTGCATCCGGGCCCGGTCGGTGAGGCCCCCTCGGCGCTCCTCGTACTGCTCGAACTCCTCGCGGGCATGCCGCTTCGCGACCTCGCGCTCCTCGAGGTACGCGCTGTAGCCGCCTCCGTACACGCCGATCTTCTGCTGCGCGAGGTCGAGCTCGACGACGCGGTTGACGGTGCGGGCGAGGAACTCGCGGTCGTGGCTCACCACGACGACGCCGGCCCGCAGGCCGGTGACGAACTCCTCGAGCCGCGCCAGCCCGTCGAGGTCGAGGTCGTTGGTCGGCTCGTCGAGCAGGAACGCGTCGTAGCGGCTGAGCAGGAGCGACGCCAGCCCGGCCCGCGCCGCCTGCCCGCCGGACAGGGCCGTCATCGGACGGTCGAGGTCGACCGTGAGCCCGAGGTCGGCGGCCACGGCTTCCGCGCGGGTGTCGAGGTCCGCGCCGCCGAGGTGGAGCCAGTGGTCGAGGGCTGCGCTGTACGCGTCGTCGGCGGGTACGCCATCGATCGGTTCGCCCGTCGCGAGCGCGTGGCTGGCCACATCGAGGTCTGCCTGCGCGGCCGTCACGCCCGTGCGACGCTCCAGGAACTCCAGCACGGTCTCGCCCTGGCGCCGATCCGGTTCCTGCGGCAGATACCCGACGGCGCTCGATGCCGGCGACCGTACGATCTCGCCGCTCTCTGGACGCGCCAGCCCGGCCAGCAGCCGCAGGAGGGTGGTCTTGCCCGCACCGTTCGCCCCGACCAGGCCGACGATGTCACCGGGGGCGACGACGAGGTCCAGCCCTGAGAAGAACGTGCGATCGCCGTACCCGGCGGCCAGGCTGCGGGCGACGAGAGTGCTCATGATGTGGGTGACGCTACAGGTTGGGCGTCGGGCTCAACCGAGGGCGATGGTCGCCTCGGTCAGTACCAGCCGTGCGCGCTCTTGAACGACCAGGCGCCGCAGGGGGTCGCGTAGCGACCCTGCACGTAGCCGAGTGCCCACTTGATCTGGGTGGCGGGGTTGGTCTGCCAGTCGGCCCCGGCGGTTGCCATCTTGCTGCCGGGGAGGGCCTGCGGGATCCCGTACGCACCGGAGCTGCGGTTGGTCGCGCTCACGTTCCAGCCGGACTCCTGCGTGATGATCTTGTCGAAGCAGGCGAACTGGTCGTCGCCCCACCCGTACATGCTGAGCATCATCTGGTGAGCGATGTCTCGGGCGCTGCCCGGCGTCACCGCGGGTACGGACAACACCGGGGTCTTGGCTGCTGTGGCGGTCTTCGCGGTAGCAGCGGCCTTCGCGGCAGCGGCGGCTTGGGCCTGGTTCGCGGCCTGGAGATCGGCGGCCGCCTTGGAGATCTGGTCGGCCTGCGCGGAAAGCTGCGTGGTGCGGGCGGTCGCGGCGCCGTCCACATCGACGAGGTCGACGGCGAAGTCGTCGACCTCTGCGTGCGCAAGCGTCACTGCGGGGACCTGAACGTCCGTCGCCGCGGGCATCGGGTCAGGCGCTGAACCGCCCGCCACCGACGCCACTGCGGCGACGACGGCGACAGCCAGTCTGATCGGATAGCTCATCTGCACTCCCTGATGATTCCATAAGAATCGCTTTCAGGAAAATCTCAGGAGAGGATTGTTATCTCGATCCGCCTCGGGGTGCCGAACCTGTGAGCCGTCACGCACACCGCCTGCTCGCGCAGGAACGGGAGCATCTCGACCCGTCCTGATGAGACGACAGGGTTGTCGTACAGGGCCACGTCGGGCGATCCTCCGACCGCGCCGGCTGTGGCCCGTGTGTCCCCTCCGACCAGTCGGATCCGTCCTCCGGCCACGGCGAGCTGTCGTGCCCGAGCCTTCCAGTGCCCGTCGTCCTCGGCCCACCAGGACACGCCTGCGCCGCCGAGGTACGCGTCGATGCCCGGCTCGAACCGCGGCGCGCTCACCGACACCCGAGCGTGGGCGCGCAGACCGGCGGCGACGACCCGGATGAGGTCGACGACACGCTCGGCACCGGACCGTACGGTCACCGGCACGGCCTGGTAGCGGAACGCGTTCTGCTCCGTCACCAGGGCGGAGACGTCCCGGACCACGCCGAACTCGGTCTCCCACGCGATCGCGTCGGAAGCCAGGGCACGACGCAGCCAGGTCACTTCCTCCTCGCCGGCACCAGCGATCTCGGCAGCGCGCACGGCGGCGGCCGCGATCGGGTCGCTGCCGGTCCCGGGGTCCGCGGTGAAGGGCACGTCGATCCAGCGCGTGAGGCCGTACAGGTAGTTCGGACCGCCGGCCTTCCAGCCGGCTCCGACCACGGACTTCTTCCAGCCGCCGAACGGCTGGCGGCGGACGATGGCGCCGGTGAT
>JADGPB010000311.1 GCA_017882655.1 Propionibacteriales bacterium | reverse complement strand
CGCAGCACTCTGTGATGACCTGCCACCGTGAGGCGGTCAGGTGGGAGGTCAGGCCTCCACTTCTGCGCGGCCCTCATCGAGCCGACCGGGACAGTCTATGCGGAGGGCCCTACGGGCGCGAAATCGCGAGCCGACCAGGCGTCATGCTCCAACGCCCTGGGGGTTCTCCTGGATGAACTCGTCACGATGGGCGCAGCTTCTCGATCCGGGTGATCATCTCCAGCAGGTGAGCACCGACGGCTTCTGGAGCGTCGCGGGGAAGCCAGTGCCCGGCGCCGGGCACCAGCGCGAACTCGCCGCGCGGGATCCGTTCGGCGGCAGCGCGCACGGCGGCGGGCGGCACGATGTCGTGCTCGCCGGCGAGCAGCAGTGCCGGGCATTCGATTCGGGTGAGCGCGTCACCGAAGACCGTCCGTGGCCCGGCAAAGCGCACCTCGTCGCACTGGAACGCGCGCCACGCGACCCCGGCTTCCGGAGTCCTGGCCAGTGTCTGGATCTCGTCGACCAGATCGTCGGAGACCCCGTGGCGGAGCAAGGTACCGAGAGTCGCGCGAACAGCGCGTCGGCTGTGCCGCATGGTCCACCAGGTCAAGGCGTCAAGGCCAGGAGCGTGCACGGTGAACCAACCGAGCTTGCCACCAGGGATCCGCGGGTCGACGCCGTACGGGCCGCAGACGAGCAGACCGGCTACCCGGGCAGGGTCGTCGATCGCCACCTGCAGCGCGATCGCTCCGCCCAGTGACAGGCCGACGAGCAGGCAGCGGCGCACCCCGACCGCGTCGAGGAAGGCGCGCAACCAGTCCGCGTACCCGGCGACCGTCGGCGATGTCGTCCCAAGCGGACTGCCGCCGTAGCCGGGCAGGTCAGGGCAGATCACATTGGCGTGCGCTACCAGGCGCGAGGTCAGCGGAGCCCAGCTCACCTGGGCGGAGTCGAGTCCGCCGCCGTGCAGCAGAACGACGGTGGGTCCATCGCCGACGCGGTCATACCGCACCGCGGAGCCACGGACGGTCAAGACCGGCATGACCGCTCCTTGCCGAGCGCCAGCAGGCCATTCACGCTCATGGTGAGAACCGTACCGGCCGCGGATACCGGACTCACTCCGGCCTCATGCGCTCGGGTCGAGGTAGGCCCACCCGAAGCCGCCGTCGTCAAGCTCCACGAGGCGGCGGCCTTGCGCGAGCTGGGTGATGAGGTCGTCGCCGATGACGAACGGTACGGGTCCGGCCGAGTCGACGAGCAGCGCGACGCCGCCGGTTTCGATGACCGTGGCCGCGATGTCGTCGAGCGTCGCCGGTACGGGACGGGCACGCGGCTCCCACGCGACGAGGGAGTCCATGCCGGTGAACGCCAGCAGCGCTCGCCGGCCGTCGGCTGCCTCGATGGAGACCGCGGCGAGTTCTGCCTGCCGATCGGGATCGGGTCCGTCCATCGAGTCGTCGCCTCTGGCAACGATCGGCAGGAGAAGGCGCGCGCCGCACAGCGCGGCGACAGCGCGCAGGTAGCTGGTGGGAACGTCCGCGCCGGCATCGGCGATCAACGCCCGTACGGTCGGATCCGCGTCGCCGCGGTCCCCGATGAAGGCCGCGTTCGGCTGGCTCAGGATGCGGCCTTCGCGGGGGGCGTCAGTCACCGGTCGACCCGGCGTCGGCACGCCGCGCGGCGTCGATGGCGAACGTGAGGGCTTCGTACTGGGCCTGCGCGTACGCCTTGTCGCTGCCCTGGATGCCCATCAGCATGACTGTGTCATGGTCGCCCTCGGCGCTGACGCCCCGAAGCACCACGTGCGGCCAGGGGCTGCCGGCGGCGAAACGGATCTCGCCGACGTCGGACCAAGGGAGCACATGGGTGCGAAGGCCGTTGCGGAACCACAGTCCCGCCGGTTCGACGCGGATGCTGCTGTACCCAAGGGCGAACATGAACGTGACCATGACGATGAGGAAGATGACCAGGGTGACGACCTGGACGGCGGTGAACTTGGAACGTACGTCGGCGCCCAGTGCGATGAATGCGGTGATCGCGCCGACGACCAGTACAAGGGAGAACCCGACGGCGGCGTACCGCGGCCCGCGCGGGTACGCGACGAACGCAGGGCTCACAGGCGACATGCGGCGATGTCGGTGATGAGGATCGCCCGCGCACCGACGTCCCACAGGCTGTCCATGAGCGGCTGGGCGTTGCGGCGCGGGACCATGGCCCGTACGGCCGACCAGCCCTTCTTCGCGAGCGGCGACACCGTCGGGCTCTCAAGGCCTGGGGTGAGGGCGGTCGCCACGTCGATCAGCGTGTTGTCGATGTCGTAGTCGATCAGCACGTAGTCGCGGGCCACGATGACGCCCGACAGGCGGCGCACCAGCTGCTGCATGCCGGCCGGTTCGTCCCCACCACGACGCCGGATGAGGATGGCCTCGGAGACGAGGATCGGGTCGCCGAAGACCTCGAGACCCGCCTTGCGCAGCGTGCTTCCGGTCTCGACGACATCGGCGATCGCGTCCGCGACTCCTAGCCGGACAGCGCTCTCGACGGCTCCGTCGAGGTGGATCAGCCGAGCCTGGACGCCCTTGTCGCCCAGGTACGCGGCGACAAGCCCCGGGTACGAGGTGGCGATGCGGCGTCCGGCGAGGTCCGCGATGCTCGTGGCGCCGCCGGGGGCTGCGAAGCGGAACTTCGTACCGCCGAAGCCCAGCGGGAGGACCTCGTCGGCGGACGACTCTGAGTCCAGCAGCATGTCCCGGCCGGTGATGCCGATGTCGAGCGTGCCCTCCCCCACGTACACGGCGATGTCGCGCGGCCGCAGGTAGTAGAACTCGACCTCGTTGACCTCGTCGGTCAGCACGAGGTCCTTGGGGTCCCAGCGCTGGCGGTACCCGGCCTCACGCAGCATCTGCGCGGCGGGCTCAGCCAGAGACCCCTTGTTGGGTACGGCGATCTTGAGCAGGGGACGTTCGTCGGTCACGACGGCCGAATCTACCGTCTTTGACATCTGGGCGACCTACCGTTCCCGCAGGCTGGCTCGTCGGACTGTGTCGATGCGGGAGCGCGGCCGGAGTTGATGCGGGAGCGCGGCCGGACAGGCAAATGGTGCGCCAGCGACACGACACGCCGGTACGAACGCCCCACCAGCCCCAATTGCCTGTCCGCCAGACGGTGACACCGTCCCCAGCTGGACAGGCGGGTCGTACTAGAGCCGCTCGTACACGTCGGCGGGCTCGAGGTCCAGGGACACCATGAGCACCTGGAGGTGGTAGATCAGCTGGCTGATCTCGAGCGCGGCGGCGTCCTTGCCCTCGTACTCGGCGGCCATCCAGACCTCGGCGGCCTCCTCGACGATCTTCTTGCCGATCTCGTGCACACCGGCATCCAGGCGCGCGACGGTGCCAGAGCCTTCGGGCCGCGTACGAGCGGTCTCGCGGAGCTGCGCGTACAGCTCCTCGAACGACTTGCTCACTGGGCCTCCCCTGGCTGGAGCGCCTGGCGCCTGTCCTCGACGCCGAGGAGCTCGCCGATGTGGCCGCCGACGAGTCCGAGCGACGCGTACTGCTCGAGCCGGCTGCGCGAGTCGGCGATGTCGAGGTTGCGCATGGTCAGCTGGCCGATGCGGTCCGTCGGGCCGAACGCCGCGTCCTCGACGCGTTCCATCGAGAGCTTCTCCGGGTGGTACGAGAAGCCGCTGCCGGTCGTCTCGAGGATCGAGTAGTCGTCGCCGCGGCGCAGCTTGAGCGTGACCTCGCCGCTCACGGCCGACGCCACCCAGCGCTGCAGCGACTCACGGAACATCAGCGACTGCGGGTCGAGCCACCGCCCCTCGTACATGAGGCGGCCGAGCTTGCGGCCCTCGTTGTGGTAGTTCGCGATCGTGTCCTCGTTGTGGATCGCCGAGACGAGCCGCTCGTACGCGATGTGCAGCAGGGCCATGCCCGGCGCCTCGTAGATGCCGCGCGACTTGGCCTCGATGATCCGGTTCTCGATCTGGTCGCTCATGCCGAGGCCGTGGCGGCCGCCGATGGCGTTGGCCTCGCGGACCAGCGC
>JADGPB010000310.1 GCA_017882655.1 Propionibacteriales bacterium | reverse complement strand
CCGAACGAGAAGAAGTCCGCCTCGTTGGCGATCTGATCGGCGATGAGAGCCGCACGCGGGATCTCGATCATGGTGCCGACCGTGTACGGAAGGGTCTTGCCCGCCTTCGCGAACTCCTCCTCGACAGCCTTCACGACGATCGCGCGCTGAGCCTTGAGCTCCGACTCGAACGAGACGAGCGGAATCATGATCTCGACCCCGACGGTCTCGCCTTCCTTCTCGAGCACCGCGAGGGCCGCCTTGATGATGGCGCGGGCCTGCATGTCCGGGATGGACGGGTACAGCATCGCCAGACGACAGCCACGCGTGCCGAGCATCGGGTTCTGCTCGTGCAGGCGGTTGACCTGAGCCAGCGTGATGCGCTCGGCGGCGATCTCGTCGGCCGGTGCACCGGTGAGCTCCAGCTTCTGGACGAGCAGCGACTGCTCGACCAGGTTCGGGAGGAACTCGTGCAGCGGCGGGTCGAGCAGACGGACCGTGACGGGGAGGCCCTTCATCGCGGTGAAGATCTCCTCGAAGTCGGCCTGCTGCATCGGCAGGATCTTCGCGAGAGCGACAGTCCGCTCCTCCTCGTTCTCGGCCAGGATCATCTCGCGGACTGCCGGGAGGCGGTCAGCGACCATGAACATGTGCTCCGTACGAGCCAGGCCGATGCCCTCGGCGCCGAGCTCACGAGCCTTCGAGGCATCCTCGAAGTTCTCCGCGTTGGCGCGGACGCCGAGCGTACGAACCTCGTCGGCCCACTTGCCGACCGTCTCGAAGTCCTCGTTCAGTGCCACCGGTACGAGCGGCAGCGCACCGGCGAAGACCTCACCGGTCGAGCCGTTGAGGGTGACCGTGTCGGTCTTGCCGTACGTGACGTCACCGATCGTGAGCGTCTCGCCCTTGGGGTCGATCTTGATCCCGGTGGCGCCGGCGACACAGGTGATGCCCATGCCGCGTGCGACGACGGCCGCGTGGCTCGTCATGCCGCCGTGAGCGGTAAGCACGCCCTGGGAGACCATGACGCCGTGGATGTCGTCCGGGGTCGTCTCGAAGCGGACGAGGATGACCTTCTCGCCCTTGCCACCGCGCTCGGCGGCGTCATCGGCGGAGAAGGACAGCGCGCCCACCGCAGCACCGGGAGAGGCCGGGAGGCCCTTCACGATCACCGTGGCCTTGTGCTCGGGGTCGATGCCCGGGTGGAGCAGCGCGTCGAGCTGTGAGGGCTCGATGCGGAGCAGCGCCTGCTCCTTCGTGATGAGACCCTCGGCGACCATGTCGACGGCGGTCTTCACTGCGGCGGCGGCGGTGCGCTTCCCGTTGCGGGTCTGCAGCATGTAGAGCTTGCGATCTTCGATCGTGAACTCCATGTCCTGCATGTCCTTGTTGTGGAGCTCGAGCTTGTCCATCGTGGCCAGCAGATCGTGGAAGGCCTCGGGGAGGACCTCCTCCATCTCCGACAGCTCGCGGGGGGTACGGATGCCGGCGACGACGTCCTCGCCCTGAGCGTTGGTGAGGAACTCGCCGTACAGCTCCTTGGCGCCGGTCGACGGGTTACGGGAGAAGCAGACGCCGGTGGCGGAGGTCTCGCCGCGGTTGCCGAACACCATCTGCTGCACGTTGACGGCGGTGCCGAGGTTGCGGGAGATGCCGTTGGCCCTGCGGTAGACCTCGGCGCGCGGGTTCATCCACGACGCGAACACGGCGTTGACCGCCCGGTGGAGCTGCTCGCGGGGATCCGAGGTCCACGCGCCACCAAGAGCCTCGTTGGCGAGCGCCTTGAACGTGGCGGTCAGCTCCTTGAGGTCGTCAGCGGTGAGGTCGGTGTCGAGCGCAACGCCACGGGCGTGCTTGATCGCCGTCAGCGCGTCCTCGAAGACGCTGGACTCGATGCCCTCGACGACCTCGCCGTACATCTGGATGAAGCGGCGGTAGCAGTCGTACGCGAACCGCTCGTTGCCGAACTCCGCGATGACGCCGGGAACCGACTCGTCGGAGATGCCGAGGTTGAGGATCGTGTCCATCATGCCGGGCATCGACTGGACGGCGCCGGAGCGGACCGAGACGAGCAGCGGGCGGCTGGTGTCGCCGAGCTTGCGGCCGGTGCGCTCCTCGAGGCGGGCCAAGCCGGCCGAGATCTGCTCGGCGAGGCCGTTGGGCCATTCGCTGTTGTTGTTCATGGCATCGACACAGGCCGCGGTCGTGACCGTGAATGCATCGGGAACGGGGACGCCGATCTTGGCCATGTCAGCCAGCCCTGCGCCCTTGCCGCCGAGCAGCGGCTTCATGGACATGTCACCTTCGGACAGGTCGTAGACGTACTTCGTGTCAGTCATGTGTGTACGGACTCTCCTCGTCGTCAGCTCCTGAGACTGTCCGCAACCAGCTTCGGTCGCGGTAGTCGATCGCGCCGCCGGAGCTTCGAATCGGCGCGATGTGACCTGGGCCAGCCTATCCACTGGGCCCGGGGATGTAAGACCCTGGGTCCCCGGCTGTGAGCCAGATGTTCGGGGAACGTCCGCCCGACGGTGGCGCTGTAGCCTGCCGCTCATGATGACCGTGATGCCCACGTCGCGTATCCCCGACCCGTACGACGCACCGCCGCTTCGCTGGGGCGTTCTCGCACCCGGCGGCATCGCCTCGAGCATGGCCCGCGCGATGCAACGGTCGTCGCAGAAGATCCTCGCCGTCGGCTCGCGGACGCAGTCCCATGCGGACGAGTTCGCCGCACGGTTCGGCGTCGAGCGCTCGTACGGGTCGTACGAGCAGCTGCTCTCGGACCCGGATGTGGAGGCCGTCTACATCGCCTCTCCCCATTCGGCCCACCACGAGCAGGCGCTGCTGGCCATCTCGGCCGGCAAGCACGTGCTGATCGAGAAGGCGTTCACCCGCAACGCGGCCGAAGCCCGAGAAGTTGTGGCAGCCGCCCGCGCGGCCAAGGTGGCCTGCGTGGAGGCGATGTGGCCGAGGTTCGGGCCGCGGTTCGACATCGTGCGGCAGATCCTGGACTCCGGCGAGCTCGGAGAGATCATCGCCGTCGACGCCACCCACAACCGGCAGATCACCGAAGAGCGGGCGCCCCGGCTGTACGACCCGGAACGCGCCGGTGGCGCGATGCTCGACCTCGGGATCTACCCGGTCTCGTTCGTCTCGTTCGCGCTCGGTACGCCGAGTCGTGTCCTCGCTGTCGGCAACCTCACGCCGACGGGCGTCGACCGTACGGTCGCAGCCGTCGCGACGGGCTTCGCCAACCATCCGTCAGCGGTAGCGACGCTGACGACGACGATGGCGGCACCCTCCGCCGTCGAAGCCTCGATCGCCGGCACCGAGGCGCGCATCGAGCTCGGAGGCTCCATGTTCTTCTATGGCCCAGGGACCGTACGGCTCGTACGTCCCGACGGCACCGCCATGGAGGCCCCGGAGATGGGCCCGTCCAACCACGACGCGCTTGTGTACGAGGCCTGCCACATGGCGCACCTCGTGGCCGACGGCGCGACCGAGTCCCCCTACATGCCGCTCGACGAGACGGTCTCGATCATGGAGACCATGGACGAGATCCGCCGCCAGGTCGGCGTCTCGTACCCCGGAGAGAGATGACCGACGCGGATCCGGTCGCGCGCCTCGTCCTGGACGAAGCCGGCGACCTCGGCGAGGTCGTCCTCGTCGTCGATGACCTTGACGGAACGCTCGCGGCGCTGGCGCTGGAGCGCGGCTCACGCGTCCTCGCCGCCTGCGACGACATCCGCGACGAGGAGCAGCTGCCTGCGGGCGTAACACTCGTCGACCTCAACGGCGAGCCCGACCTCTCCGCGGTGACGACGGTCCTCTGGCGACTGCCCAAGGCCGTCGCCGCAGTGGAGGACGTCGCGGAGGTGCTCGCGCTGCGCTGCGCTCCCGACGTGCGCGTGTACGCCGGCGGGCGGGACAAACACCTCGTACCCGCCATGAACGATGCGCTCCGGGCGTCGTTCGCCGAGGTGAGTGCCTCGCGGGGACGCCAGAAGTCGCGGGTCCTGCGTGCGTCACAGCCGGTGGCGACCGCACGGACGTGGCCGCGGA